>CAZNYY010000081.1:0-8165 GCA_964577335.1 uncultured Oscillospiraceae bacterium
TCCATCCTTGTAACCTTAGTTACGGCATTTACATAATCATGGTCTATCGGGAAATTTTGCACAGGGTTTATTACAACAGTACTGTGCCCCGATGCTCTAAGACGAAATGTTCTCCATCTATCCGTTCGCATATTCCAGATATTATATCCCGTGCCGCTTAGTGCATTGTACTCCTCACGCCCCATATCCATGACCCATCTCTCACCCATGCTGTCAAACACAAAGCTGCCATGGTCCATATGGTCATGCGACTCGAAAAGTATCGGTTCTCCGCCTTTAAATGCCACATATGCCGCCCCGGGCTCCGTCCACGACCTTCGCATAACCCCTACCTCCGCTCTGCGGTAGTAGTCGTACAGCGGCACATCAAAATCATAGTCCGCAAACCATGGTTCGTATGTTATTAATCTTTTTGCCAAGTTAAGTCCCGACGGAGAATAATTCGGATTATTTTCCATCATATAATAAGCCAATGCAGCAATATCGGGCTGATTGGTTTTTTTCGTACTCCATAGAACATGCTCATCATAAGAAACTCCCGTTGCATATGAGTCGGAATACGAGTACATTCTGTTGTTATCCGAATGCATATTCATAATATAAGAAGCGGATTTTGCGAAACCCGAAAGTGAACTAAGCTGAAAATCCGTTCCCAGTCCGCTTTCCATCGCCCAAAACATACTGTAAAGATAGCTCTTGCCATAGTGAAAATAACTCGGTCCTTCAAATGACGCCCCGTCCGGCGAGAAAGTATGACCCATCGGGTATTCCATAGCCCTTGAGGCATACTCCACAATCAGCGAGCAGTACTCCGGGTACACGTCCATAAGTGCTATGGCAGCCACCACCACCCCGCCGTTGCAAACCTCCGTCCAGTTTTGGCGTCCGAACACAAATTTATCGGGTGTGCCCTTCTGTCCTTTGTAGTACGGCATAATGTCACCTATCGCCTGCCTGTACAGCCCCTCTTCTATGTATTTTCGCTCCTCCTCCGTCAGTGCGTCATACATCCAGTCATAAGCCGTGCCGATAACCATGGCTCTCATACCCACCTCAAGATACTGGATATCCGCCCATATTGCCGAGTCAATTGAGTGCTTAATTGTTTCATATGCCCGCTGAACATATGAGGTGTCCCCCGTAAGCTGATATGCAAGGGCAAGGCTCACAGCGTTTGCCGTCTCACTTTTTGCGTCTTCAATAGCCTTTTCGGCAAATGCTTGCATATTTTCGTCGGTTTTAACTTCTTCCCGTATCCTGTCAAAATCCTCTTTTCTTGCAAACAGACGAGGATGCTCGTTTTGCGGGTTTTGTACCTGATACTTATCCAAAACTTCATCTGCTAAAGGTCTGTAATAAAGAAGAAAATCATTCAACCCCTGAAGTCCTCTGGCGTTAGGCACAAATGCCGTGTCCCCCACGACCACTAATCCTGAGTTTGCAGTAGTGGTATCATAAAACACCTTTTTCCCAAAACCACTTTCAAAGAATGACACCATCGGCACATATACACTTCCGCCGATATTCTCGGGCGGTGTTTCAAGGGTAATCTCTTTCTCTGAAACACGCATAATATCGCCGCCCACGGTGTATATGATATTCTCCCCCACCGTAATTTCCGCTTTGTCGGCATTGTAACCCACTTCATGCCCCATCTTCTCCGAAATCGCTCTCACGGGAATCATGGGAACTCCGTCATTTATATACGGCGTTTGAGAGAGGACGCTTTTATTGTTTTCTCTGTAAAACACGCCTGACTGCATATGAAATGCGGTATAACCTTCAAGTTCTCTGATTTGGTTTATTTCCGTGGCAAACACAGATGCCGCACCCGCACCAAGCTGCTTTTCTATTTCTTCTTTGGTAATTTCCCGAGGCTCATCCCCTTCATATATAAGAATATTGTCAACACTGAATTTTGCAAAGTTTGAACCCGGGATGGAAAAGCGCATATGCAAAGGTGTGCCTATGCTTTGATTTGCAAATGTAACCTCGCTTGCCACCTTTTTTCCGTCAACATACACATCAAAAAACTTTCTCACAAAATCAAACACACAGGCAACATTGTACCATGTCCCCGTTTCAAGCCCCGCCACACTCTTTCCGCCGAAAACCAGTGATGTGCCGCTTAATCTGCCGTTTATGCTACTGCCTGTACCGCCGTCACGAAACATAAATATATCGGCAGTGCTTTCTTCCTCCACCCGCAAGTCAACCTCCATAACCAAAAGGGGATAAAATGTCAGATTACTATTATAATTTACATTAAAGTAAAAGTTTCTTGGGTCGGTCAGGCGTTCGGCTGCAAGGTGATGACTGCCGTCCGCTCCTTCTGCCATCCCCAATGTATTCCCTGCCGGGTAAACACTCATACCGCTTGTGCCGCCAAGCTCAAAATCCTGATGAAACAAAATTTTGTCACCAACAGTCAAAACTTCACGCTCAATCGCCTCTTCCACTTCCTCGTTATATGTATGGACGGGAACTTTGGTTTCCGGCTTTGTCCCTCCATGGGCATTAATATTGTCCAAAATAACACTGCTGTCATCATAGGAAGTCATAAAAGTAAAAGTCATTTCTTCAAGTCCCGTTACATTATCACCTATTGGCCAGTTAGACAGCACCTGTTGCCCGTCAGCATAAATGTCATATGTGGATTTTGAGGTGTGAACCGCAATGGATATACGTTTTAAACTTTTAATCTGTTTCACGGTGGCATAGCCTGTAGCCCTTCTGCCCAGTCGTGCATAAATGGCACCCGTTTCCGAAAAAGTAATGGGGGTAAAGTTCTTTGACTGGTCATCCCGAAAATTCAGACTTCCCGAAAAAGGTTCTCCCACTCCCGCAAAATCAAAACTCACCACAAAACTGCCCGAAATACCCGCTTCAAAGCTGAGTTTTGTTTCCTTTGGCAAAAGCGGCAACATAAGTCCCTTGTCCCTTGTGCCGTATTCCGCAACATAATGGCTTATCGAACCTTCAATACTAAGCTCCGTCTGGGCATTTGTTGCGTAGTCATTAAAACTTTCGTTAACAGCAAAGCCCGCCGCCAGGGTGACCGGCAAACTCTGAGAAATCATAACCGCAATAATAAAAACCGATAAATATTTTTTCATAATCCACCTCACCTATTATTTTCAAACCTGTCATATGCCGCCTGATATACTTCTAAAACTCTATCAAGCCCCATTTCTCTGAGCTGCTCAACATAAACGGGGTACTCTGACATGGGCACCAGCCCCATTATAAACTTAACCTTCATTTGCCCTGTGTAACTGCGAATTTCCATAAAACTCCGCCCCACTTCATCCATTTCCTCCCCTGTGAGTTTGACGGCAGACATACGCTGAATATCCCCCTCGTTTTCCCATATGGAGGGTGCAACCTTTTGCTGCGGTAACCTATAAAGTTGTTCCATATAGCGGCTGTCCTGAACAAAGGGACCGCTTTTTGTACTTAATATGTACTGGCTGACGGCATTCCAAAATGATAAATCGGGGTTGTTGGTAATAAGCTCGCTGTAGCGGGGATAACCATCTACCATATTATAACTTTCCCCTTCAATGCCGAAATTGTACAGCATATGCCCTCTATCGCTATATCCGAAATCCAAAAACCTGGCTGCTACCTCGGGCACCTTGCAATTTTGCGTTATGGCGGCCTCATTATATGTTAAAACCCTGCTGTCAAACGTGGAAACCCGTGATTTTTCGCCTTTGACAAGTGAGGGCATCGGAACTGCCGTCAAGGAGTAATTTTCGTCAGTCACACTATCCATCATGTCACCTATCATGCTGCCCGCATGACCGTTGGTTGCCCCTATGCTGCCCTGTGCAAACCCTGTTCGGAAAACTTGCCTGTCCGGATATGCGAAATTCTGGTCTAATAGTCCGTCACTGTACCAAATATTAAGTCTTTCAAGAAAATCCGCCGCCGCAGGCTCTGCCGGTCCGTATTTTACAACGCCGTCATCAAGATACATCCCCCAGTAAATGTTATAGGCATACGCAAAAACATTTTCAGGTCCGCTCCATTCTATCCCAAAGGGGGTTTTTACACCTTTATCCTTAAATGCACGCAGCACCGTGTCCCACTCGTCAATGGTTTCGGGCACATCCAAATTTAGTTCCCTAAGCAGGTCGTCCCGTATGACCAGTCCGCTTGTCACGGACATATCTTGATTTTCCAAGATACATGGATACATATAATAATTGCCCGATGGTGTTTTTATTAAGTCATCAACATCTTTATTCTCTTTAATATACTTTTTAAAATGCGGGGAGTATTTATCAATCAAATCGTTAAGTCTTAAAATAGTCTGATTTTGTATATACCGCTCAGATCCCCCGGATAGTGCCGACCAGGTATGCATAACTATATCGGGCAACTCATCCATTGCCAATAAAATATTAAACTGCTGCACTTCCGAACCGTAAGCAGGATGAGTGTATGAAATATTTATTCCCGTTTCCTTTATAAGTTGCTTTGTAAGGGGAATATCGTTCATGGTAGAATTGGTTTTATACACGCCCTCGGGCAACTGACACCATATCTCTAATTTATTCTCGGTATTCAGGGGGTACACGTCCTCCCCTTTTGCTTCTGAATAACCCAAGTCCATAGTTGTGCATGAAACCAAAATAGCCGAAGAAAGAAGTACCGCAAGAATTATAAACCCAGCTTTATTCCGTATGTATTTACCCACTAAATATCAAGCTCCTTTCCACTAAAATCTTAGCATCTCGAATACAAGAAAACAAGTGACAAAAAGTTTATTCCTGTTGACAAAAACTTTTAGCCACTTGTTTTCTGAAGGTTTTTTATGTTAAATATTTATACTGCCCGGTATTTAGTCGGCGTTGTGCCCGCAATATGTTTAAACACTCTGATAAAGCTTCTTGTACTGTTAAAGCCCACCGCATCACTTATACAGTCAATTGTCATATCTTCCGAACTTAGGAGAAGGCGCTTTGCCTGCTCAATCCGTTCTTCATTAATATAATCCAATATTTTTTTGCCTGTGTTGTCCCTAAAAATTTTGGAGATATCGGGCAGGTCAAACTGATTTGTAACCATTGCAACATTCATTTCTTTATCGCTGTAATTTCTCTTGATATAGTCCTCTACCTTTTTAACGGCACTGAAAATATCGTCCTCCGCCTGAAGACATATATATTTACCTACATCCTTGCACACAAGATTTATAATACTCTTTAAATCCGCAAATGTTTCGCATCCTGACAGCCTTGACGAGTATTTTTCGGATGCCTCCGAAAATTTATGATACTTTTTGTCAATCTCAAAAATTGCTTTTGTCACCGTACCCATCATATCCGACAAAAGATGCCTTGCCTGACGCACCGCAATATATTCCCCGCCGAAATTTTCTTCAATAACTGCCTTAAACACGGAAGCCGAGCGCTCATGCTGCCCGTCAACAATACTGTTAAACAATGCTTGCTCTTTCTCAAAATCATATGTGTAGAGAGCGTTTTCCCCAATTTGCAGCTCGTCCGCATAAATTACTGAATCCTTGCCCATAAGGATTTTATAATCCACCGTATTTTCCGCCTGCCTGTAAGCATTCGGAATATTATCAACCCCGAGAACCATGCTGCTCACCGCAACCGTTATGGCAAAGCCATAGTAATGCTTTAGTATAGCCGCAGTCCGGCTGAGGGTTTCATCCATCTCACGTGGCGAGGACATGCGCTCACTCTTCGGGTTTATCAGCATAACAATCCTGTCGCCGATATTGGTATAGTAAACATTGCAAAGCTCTCCCAGCATTTCTTCCGCTATATTTTCTGTCCCTTTTAAAGCCATTTTAGGGTCGTCCGTATCATGGAACACCCTTTTACTGTCCTCAACTTCAAATAACAGAACGCAGAATTTTTCCGTGGAAAACCGTATTTCCGATGACCGCAGACTTTCTGCCGAAACCTTCTCGTTCCCCAACAGCAGTTTCACCATCTTTTCCTGTTGGTTCAGCTTTCCCCGTCTGTACTTGTCCAACTCAAAGGTTTTCTCTTTTTCTATAAAGCCCTTTATATGTGTTTGTATTATGGCAAACTCATTTTCCCTGATGGAAAATTTCTTACCCCCTTCCCACATATGGATAATATCCTGTATGGGCTTATAACTTCTCTTGAAAATATAGTACATTAAAAAGCCGCCCAGCAGAACATATGCAATAATAATCATCTGTAAAATTGTGCGCATAGTGTTAAGCTGTAACCAGTACTCCCTCTCCCGTGCCACATACGCAAACCCATAACCGCTTTGCCCGGGGCTTAAATAAGAAATCACCAAGTTTTGAGTGTCTATCTTATGGCTTAACAGGTCATATTCCGCACTGTCGCTAATCACATCCAAAACCGCTTCGGAATACTCCTGCCCCCAGTATGTAACCAATTCATTTCGCTTATTAAAAATCAAAACAGCTTCATCTTCCGACAATTCCAAACTTCCAAAAAGGTCGCCCTTGTCAATTTCCATAACCATAAGGGCACCGTTTGGCGTATTAAAGGGAATTACCCTGCTGCGCCGAATAACATCCTGCTTATTCCCCATGGAATCCACATTCGTGTCGGCAATCCACTTATTATTGCTGGTATACATACTTTCAACCCATTGGTCATAGGTTTTTCCCGTCTTTGAATAGATGGCATTGTAATACGAATAACTGTCAGCACATGAATATTCAGTAACCACATAATTATTGGAAGGCAAATAAATAAAAGCCGAAAATGCTATACCTTGAGTGGATATGTATGACTTCAACTCGTCCGCAAGGCTGTAAATCATATACATTTCATCCACACCCGTCGAACCGCCGCTTTTAATCAGCGTTTGTATCCGCTGATTAAAAGAAAATTCGGAAAACATTTTGTCAGAATCCTCAAACAGTCTGTTTGTCACCGTTTGCATATCCCTTAAAATCAGCTTATTGCTTCTTATTATTTCATTTCGCAAGTCCTTTTGATAAAAGGAATAAGATACATAATAAAATGCTATGGTAACAGCCATAAAGATGAATGCCGAGAATATCCAAAACAGTACTATCGAATTTTTGCTCACATTTATTTTTTTCTTCATAAGCCTGCCCCTTGGTATTAATTTGCAAAAAGAATGTACAGCCCAATGCCGCTGCATATTTATGACTTTGACGTTGGAGCATATACGGCAATTCCCCGCCGCCGTTTCCGAACATGGTGAGGAAAAACTCGGCGGCGAATAAAGTCAAATATATTATAACTACAGTTATCATACCATAAGCAAAACATCCATGTCAAACACCATGTTTTGTAATTTTATTATAAATTGCTCTGCACCCCTCCAAAACTTACACACAGCGGGCTTTTAACCTTAACGCTGTATGCTGTTTTTTCCAAGTTTCCATTGTTTACTTCAAAGACTGTAACATCATCGCTGTATTCGTTTGCGCAAAGCATAAACTTCCCGCCCGGGTCAATATCAAAATCTCTGGGCCAATTCCCCCCGCAGTCCACATTCGCCGTAAGAATTAACTCCTCACCCTCTATCCTAAAACAAGATATTGAATTAGCCCCTCGGTTTGACATATAGAGGTATTTATCGTCTTTGGAAATTCTAATAGCCGCCGCTGCACTTTTCTCTCTTAAATCATCGGGCAGCCCGCAAAATGTTTTTAAGGGAACCAATTCCCCTTCCCTATACTTCAAAACGGTGAGGGTAGATGCCAGCTCATTTGCACAATAACAATACCGCCCGTCATTGGAAAAGACAATATGCCTTGCGCCATGCCCGTCAGGGACAGGGGCTTTTGAAACAAAATTTAAATCTTTATCATAAATAATTATCTCGTCCAAACCCAAATCCACCGCACATATATATTTCCCGTCCGGGGTAACCACTGTTTGGTGAACATGGGGTGCAGTTTGCCTTGTGGGGTGAATTCCCCGCCCACTGTGAACTGCAACCTTGTCAGGGAGTTTCGAAACACTTCCCGAAATGTAATTTGCAAAGTAAACGCCTTTATCCACTGCAAGATGACATGCAACGACACCTTTTGTTGACTGGATTTCACTTCTCCCCGAAACTTTGCCTTCACTATCAAGGTTCAAATACAGGTACCCGCTTTCATTGCTGTGTGTAAAGGGGCTTCTCAAAATAACATGAAGCTT
>CAZNYY010000082.1:0-8117 GCA_964577335.1 uncultured Oscillospiraceae bacterium
GGTAAGGTGCGTAAGTTTTATTGTTTATATTTTTGTGGGCAGAAAGGCTATGGAATATGAAAAAATTTATGGATGAAAATTTTTTGCTTGAAACCCCTACTGCCATCAGGCTGTATCATGATTATGCGGCGGGGATGCCGATAATTGATTATCATTGCCATCTTAGCCCCTCGGAAATTTGCAATGACAAGCGCTTTAAAAGCATTACCGAAATTATGCTGGGCGGTGACCACTATAAATGGCGGGCGATGCGTTCCAACGGTGTAAACGAGAAATATATGACGGGTGATGCGGCGGATTTTGATAAGTTTTTGGAGTTTGCCAAAACCTTGAAATATGCCGTAGGCAACCCACTATATCACTGGACACATCTTGAGTTGCAGCGGTTTTTCGGCATTTATGATGTGCTAAACGAAAAAACGGCAAGAGATATATATGAGCGGGCAAACGAAATGCTCCGCACGGAAGGGTTTTCCGCATGGGGGTTTATTGAACGTTCAAATGTTTCGCTTATTTGTACTACGGACGACCCCATAGACAGTTTGGAATACCACAAAAAAATTAAAGAACAGGGCAGACCGCGGGCAAAGGTTTTGCCTACATTCCGCCCCGACAAGGTGGTAAACATTAATCTTGACACATTTGTTGGGTACATAAAAAGCCTTGAAGGGCTTTGCAACCAATCAATATCATCCATTGCGGATTTAAAGATTTGCCTTGAAGATAGAATTAATTTCTTCCATGATGCCGGCTGCCGACTGTCCGACCATGCACTTGACGGTGTTCCCTTCGCCGTGTCCGACGAGGCCGAGCTTAATGCTATTTTCGCAAAAGCACTGTCAGGCGGAACGCTCACGACCGACGAGGTTCAGAAATATAAAACAGAAATGCTGCGTTTCTTTGCACATGAATACCAAAAACGTTCGTGGACAATGCAGTTACACATAGGGGCGCTGAGGAATAATAATACAAAGATGTTTGAGAAATTAGGACCCGATACGGGGTTTGACTCTATTAATGATTTAAATATAGCCGCTCCCCTGTCTGCCTTGTTAAACTCTGTCGAGAAGGGCGGCTCGCTGCCAAAAACAATTCTTTATACCCTAAACCCCAAGGACAATTATGTTTTGGGCACAATGCTGGGCAATTTCCAAAGTGATGAAATCCCCTCAAAAATCCAGTTCGGTTCCGGATGGTGGTTTAATGACCAGAGGGACGGCATGGTTGAGCAGATGAAGGCTTTTGCCAATTTGGGGCTTTTGGGTCGCTTTGTAGGGATGCTGACCGATTCCCGGAGTTTCCTGTCGTACCCCCGCCATGAATACTTTAGGAGAATTATGTGTAACCTCATCGGCGGATGGGTTGAAAACGGCGAATATCCCGATGATTTTGATGCCTTGGGCGAAATAGTGTGCGGTATAAGTTATAACAACGCAAAAAACTATTTTGGAATTGAACTTGATTAATATTTTAAAAGCCTGATGCGGAGTTCCGCATCAGGCTTTTTTCTCTTAAATCTACTTTATATCGCCCTTTGAAATTTCCAAAACCTTAAACTCCAGTTCATCCCCTGAAGGAACATTTGCCTTCACCGTTTCTCCCACAACTCTCCCTAAAAGCGCCCGCCCTATGGGCGATTCGTTTGAAATTTTAAATTGTGCGGGATCCGCCTCGGTTGAACCTACAATTGTGTATTCAACTTCCTCATCAAATTCAATGTCCAAAACCTTGACCTTTGAGCCTACACTAACCTCGTCCGTATCAATCTCATCCTCATCTATAATCTTGGCGTTTTTAAGCATCGTTTCAAGCTGAACAATACGCAGTTCAACCTGCGCCTGCTCATTCTTAGCCTCATCATACTCACTGTTCTCGGACAAATCTCCAAACGCCAGTGCCTGCTTAATTTTTTCCGCCACATCCTTGCGGCGCACCACCTTTAAATTATCCAGTTCATCCTCAAGCTTTTTCAAGCCTTCATAAGTTAAAAGAACCTGCTTTGCAGCTATCATGTACAGTCCTCCTTGCATTCTCATGCATTGTATTAGAATAATATATGTCTTGAAACAATAATTATACTCGTAAAACATTTATTCATGTTTTTTGAAATTTGTTATATTATATACATAACCCGTCCAAATGTCAATAAAAAAATCTTTAATAATTTGTAAAGTTTTGTTTAAAAATAATAATCTTATTCTGTTCTTTCATGTTATTATTTGTCGATTTTTACTGAATAAACCCGTATTAAATTATCCTTTATGCCATAAAAATCCATCAAGGTTTCCACGGTAGAAGCATCATTCCCGGTGTATTTGCACACCTCTCTAAGCGGCGTGGGCGGCTGTACATAAATACTTTTAGGCGTTGCACCCCGAATACGGACATCCCTCCCGCTTAAATTTATTATGTATTTTGCGCCGCTCATTTTAGGTGCTTTGGCGCCAGGCAGAAGAACGAGAGTTTTCCCCGCCGCAGAGGCGGTATCAATATTTTTTACGCCTCCCGCTATTCCAAATCTTTCAAGCATCGTCTCGTCCGCCTTCTCCGATATATCCTCCCCCGCCAAAACAACAAGCTTATCTGAGCTGTCCAACAGCTTATCCATATAATTTAATTGGTCTACGTTTTCAATGGCTACCATTGTGTCCGTGTTCTTCACCCCTCTGTGAACTGTACTTAATATGTCCTCTAAATTTTCAGTGCATATGTCGTCCCCGCTGCAGCGCCTGACCTCCTCTCCTATCCCAAGACCTACATTGTTAAACACAAAGGCTCCCTTTATGAGCGGCAACGCCTGTTTTAAATAAACATACAGCGCAAGCTTGCCCATAACACGGGGGTATTTAACAACACGGAAAATGCCATGCCCTAAAACCTCAACATCGCAAAATTTAACCTTTGGGAATATTTTATAAGAAGCACTTTCTTCCGACGTACAAAAGTACACCATGGTTTTCAAACTAAACACCTCGATAATAAGTATGTAGAACAATCATATTTGAAAGAAATGCGATTTATGCCTCCTTTAGAAAATAGAGGAGGTGTAGCAAAATGCTACACCTCCGTTTGTGGCGTAAGAAAAATGATGATATATGGGCAAACCGCACCCGAAAAGGGTACAAGGTTGTTCATAGCGCAAAACTTTGCTACAGCCCCTTAAATTTGTTATTTAATTACTCCTGCTCAGCCTTCGAGCGTTCAATTACCGCCTGTGCAACATTTGCCGGCGCCTCCTCGTACCTTACAAATTCGAGTGCAAACTTTCCTCTCCCCTGGGTCATGGACCTTAAATCCGTGGCGTATTTAGCCATTTCGCTCATCGGCACCTCAGCCTCTACCAGTCCAAGTCCCTTTCCTATGGGGTTCATCCCCAAAATACGCCCCCTGCGTTTATTCACATCTCCTATTATATCACCCATGTTGCTTTCCGGCACTGTTACATCAAGCTTGCCAATCGGCTCCAAAAGCACCGGTCCCGCCTGCGCAAGACCTTCACGGTATGCTATGGATGCGGCCGTTTTAAACGCCATTTCGGACGAGTCTACAGGGTGATAAGAACCATCAACCAATGTGGCTTTAAGGTTTACAACCGGATATCCCGCCAAAACGCCCTTTGAAATACTGTCCCTAAGTCCCTATTCAACTGCCGGGAAATAGTTTTTCGGCACAGCACCGCCGAACACTTTTTCTTTAAATATCAAATCATCCGACTCACCCGGTTCAAATTCTATCCAAACATGACCGTACTGCCCGTGACCGCCGGATTGTTTTTTATGCTTACCCTCAACCTTAACCTTTTTGCGAAGGGTTTCCCTATACGGAACCGTAGGCTCAATCAAATCAACCGAAACACCGAACTTCGTCTTTAATTTACTCACAATAACATCCAAATGCTGCTCGCCCACACCCGATATAAGCTGCTGTCTGGTTTCCGTATTCAGCGATATCTTGAAAGAAGGGTCCTCCTCCTCAAGCTTTCTAAGACCGCTGCTTATCTTCTCCTCATCTCCCTTTGTTTTAGGCATAATAGCCATTGAAAGCGCCGGAAGCGGGAACCGAATCCCGTCAAGCAAAACAGGTTTTTGGGCAGAGCAAAGTGTGTTGCCCGTAACGGTTGATGCAAGCTTTGCCACAGCGCCTATGTCACCCGCAGAAATTTCGCTGACTTCTATTTGTTTCTTTCCTCTCAACAAAAATAGTTTTCCTATTTTTTCGTTTGCCCCTATGTTGGAGTTATATACAATGGTATCAGACTTTATTGTTCCCGAATACACCCTAAACATCGAAAGCTTGCCCACAAACGGATCCGCAATAGTTTTAAACACCAAGGCAGACAGCGGTTCATTATCCTCCGCTTTAAGTGTGATTTTTTCATCACCCTCCACGGCATTTGCCTCAATCCCACCCATATCCGCGGGGGATGGGAAATACTCCGCAACAGCGTCCATAAACGGTACTACACCCTGATTATTCACAGCCGAGCCGCAAAAAACAGGAACAATTTCGCCCTTTTTTATACCCGCCTTAACAGCATTTATTATTTCATCCTGAGAAAATTCTTCCTCGGCAAAATATTTTTCCATCAAGTTTTCGTCCGTCTCTGCAACCGCTTCCAAAAGCAATTCTCTCATCGAAGTCACTTCGTCCGAAACCTGCTCGGGAACACTCATATCTGCAAGCTTTGCACCATCGTATTTATATGCTTTCAGGCTTAGAATGTCCACAAACCCTACAAGTTTGCCCCCTTCGGAAACAGGGTATTGAAAGGGAGCAACAGCCTTTCCGAAATTTTCTTTAAGCTGCTCAAGAGTATTATCAAAATTTGCATTTTCATCGTCCATTTTATTTACAAAAAACACTGTCGGCAGCCCTTTTTCCGTTGCAAGTTCCCATGCTTTTTCCGTGCCCACCGAAACACCCGAGCGACCGCTTGCCAAAATTACAGCAATATCCGCCACCCTTATTCCCCCAAGCACCTCGCCTACAAAATCAAAATACCCGGGTGTGTCTATAACATTTATTTTTATGTTCTTCCATTCATACGGTGCCACAGCAGTATTAATGGAAAACTTTCTTTTAGTTTCTTCGGGGTCATAGTCTGTTGTTGTGGTTGCCTCTGTAATCTTCCCCAGTCTGTCGATTGCGCCTGCATTAAAAAGCATGGCTTCCGCAAACGATGTCTTCCCTGCTCCCCCGTGCGACATAAGGCATATGTTCCTAATCTTTTCGGTAGAAAACTTCTTCATAATTAATCCCCCTTGAATAAATTTATGTTATTTTCCCTGACAGGGATAAAGAACCCGGTCAAGAAATTTTAGCCTGTCGAATTTACCGCGGACATAGGATGTGATGAACCATACTAAATCTTATAAATTCAAGCATGACTACATATACTAACTATTATAATATAAAGGGCAAAAATGTTAAACCTGTAAAATATACAATTATACGAAATATTTATGTGCATTTTGTACAATTCACATGGGTCTGGCATCATAAAAAAAGTCAATTCCGTTGTTAATTTCAATTCTCCATGTAGGAACCGCATCAGCAGTTATATAATCAACCTCCGCAATCCCCAGCATAACACTGTATCCAAGTTCTATTGCGGTAATTTTAACGGGTCTGTTCGTGGGTCTGTCATCGTCACGCAAAAAATTTAAAAGTGCAATATATGCGGGGCTTACCTCAAACTTTTTTTCTTCCCCCTGTATAACCGTAATCCAACTGCCGCCTATTGATGCAGGTCCGTTTTGACCCGGTACCACCCTTAAATTATTTGCGAAAATCTCTCTCCCGTCCAACAATGCCGTGTATTCAATTTCTCCTGATGACACTTTGGTATAAACATCAGTCATGTCAAAGCCCAAATCCGCCAATTGCCCCGTTGTTGACTTGACTGTTTGCTCGTCAACCTGCACAGGGCTGGATGATTTGTCCTCAAAATAAAAAAGATTATTTTTTACCGAAAGACTGCGCTCACCATCCTCAAACCTTGAATAAGCCCCCCTCGTTTCAACCGCTGTTTCAGCGCCGACAAGTTTTTTTGCCAGTTCCTGCTTATCGTATGTATATGATTGCACGGCTATTACCTTCATTTTTTCGGTTTTTTCGGGGACTTGGTCAACGCTTACTTCTATGTTGTTTTTTTGCAGCACGGAAACCGCAGACTCAATCATCCTGCGTTCCTCTTTCCTGTCCTTTGCACTATTATATATTATGGTAATTACAAGAAATATATTTATAAGCGCAAATAAAGCTATCAGTGCCGTTTTAACCTTGCTCCAATACATAACTTAACCCCCATTTTCATAGGTTATAATTTCATCACTTCCGGAGGTTTTGGCACACCATACGGGCGCCTTGTAAGGTTCATATTCTTTTTCGATATAGCTGAGAAAAATATCGCTTACTATAATTTCCCCTTCATTTTGCCGAAGCTTGTTAATTATTCCGTCAAGCGCCGGAACCATGGGGATATTGCTTACACTCTCCCCCGTTTTTTCATATCGCCTTATAAAATGGCGGTATTTTGTAATCCTCCCGTTTGCCATTTCAATTATTACGGCATTTTTCATGGGCACAAAATCATCCCCCACAAGGTCAACCGTTATTGGATTACCCCCGAAATAATAGTCCAAGGTAAACCTATATACCCCCGGTTTTTCAGAGTTTTCGATAAGGTTTGAGGTGACAAGAACATTAAACGGAGTTGAAGGCATAACCGAGCGCCATACATTTTCCGAAAACTCAATTGCATTGTTTAAAGACTCGTACAGCGTTGATGCGCCCGCTTCCTCTCCCGAAACATCAATACCCCTTTTCTCGTCGACAGAGGTATACTCAAGCAGCCCGTTCTGATGAATTTTCAGTGTGCTGTAATTTTCAACAAAATGTTCAACCCCCCGTGCATCCGTATAATGAGAATGTGCATTGTGAGGAAAACGAAATGTTGAAAGCAGCGCATCCTGATTAAAGCCCGCATCAACACTCATGGGGTTTGAACTTTCAATTACATCGGTTTCATTTATTTTTGTGGAAATAATGACCAAAGGCTCTATCAGCACATTTTGTTCGACAGTTGCGCCGCCGTCAGCAGAATTTGTATTCCTACTCCCCGTTACACCGCCTTCGGCGGTGTGGAGGTTTTGCTCAAACGAAAACCTGTAATTGTCGGTATCCCCTTCGGTGTAGTCCAAAATAGCACTATAGAGGGCATCCGCCCCCGGGTAATCAACATAATATTTATATATACTCTCTCCCCTGTAATCCCTCGCATAGAGGAGTATTTCACTTCCCCCAAAGCCTACGGGTGCCACTATAAAATCCTTCACCGCCGAAAGATTTTGCTCCATCCATGTTGTTTTAATGCCAAGCACCTGTGCGAAAAGCCTTGGTGTAAAAGCAAGAGAGTAGTCGACATATATATAGCGCGTATCCAAAAGCTCATCATTTCTCAAAACACTGTGCCATTCGTCCTCCCCCACCTCCATTTCCCTTAAAACCTTCGTTTCCTCACTCAGGCTTGACATCATAAACCCTTTAACCACGTCAAAAACACGGTCAAAAGAAACGTCACTGTTATAGTACACCGTGCGCTTTGAACCGTTTGTAACAATAAGTCTTTGAGGTTTTGACAGGTTTTCCTTTGGTATAGAATCAGCCTCATCCCACCTCAAAACATACCTGATTATATTATTATTTTTTAAGGTAATAAAAAAATTATAGCCTGTCGGCCATAATTCTTCACTTAACCATACAAATGCCGACATAACAAGACTACTCACTATCAGCAGTAAAAGTATGATTGATTTTAGCTTTTCATATTTCAATATAACCGCCCTCTATCATCACCAACCGCCGAAAACCGACTGGAAGTTTGCGGCAAACCCCTTGATACTATCAAGCAACCCCTGGTCCAAAAGAGTGATATCAAGCCTTACCGCCTGATAATAATTACCGTATTGTGCCCTTACCATAATATAATTGGTACCGTCCAAAAGCCCGATTTCCTTCAAATATATGCCCGAAGCACCAACATGAGTGGCAACGGCGTTTCCCGCAGCATCCCTCATAATTTCAAACATACCCGTGAGTGTGCTGTATTTATAAAG
>CAZNYY010000083.1:0-8116 GCA_964577335.1 uncultured Oscillospiraceae bacterium
GAAGGCAAAGTAAAAATCGGCGGGGAGGAGTTCTCGCTTATTGACGTGCCCGGTACATATTCCATGGAAGCTACCTCCGAGGCGGAGGCGGTGGCGGTGCGTTTTATGGAAAGCGGCGCAAAAGCCGTAATCTGTGTTTTGGACGCCTCCAATTTGGAACGGAACATAAAACTCGGACTGGAGCTTTTGGAATACCGTGTGCCGATGGTGTATGCGCTGAATTTGATGGACGTGTCAAAAAGACATGGATTGGAGATAAATTCAGAGCTTTTAAGCCGTGAACTTGGTGCGCCCGTAATCCCGACAGTTGCCGTGCGGGGCGATGGACTTGACAAGGTTTTGGAGGCTGTGGGAGATGCTCTTAAAGATACACCGGGCTGCGGCAGTTGTGCGTCCTGCCCCGGGTGCGGCGGAAGCGGCTTAAACCACTGGGAACGTGCAAAGGAAATTACCGCAAAGGTGAGCAAAAAAACTACCGGACGTTTAAGCTTTTTGGACAGGCTTGGCAGTAAAATGCTAAAACCCTGGCCCGGTGTGCCGATAGCCCTGCTTGTAATAATACTTGCCCTCGGGGCAATAGTGGGCGGCGGAAAGGCACTTCGTGCGGCGCTTTTGTTGCCGCTTGTAAACGGTGTTATTGTACCGTTTTTTAAAATGATTTTTTCGTCTTTCATACCCGAAGGTGTAATACTTAACGTTTTAATCGGCGAATACGGTATTTTTGTTATCAGTTTTGAATGGATTATAGCTCTTATTTTGCCGTATGTGTTTCTGTTTTATATTGTATTTTCGTTTCTTGAAGATTCGGGTTTTTTGCCCCGTCTAAGTGTGTTGTTTGACAATATCATGCGAAAAATAGGCATTCAGGGCGGCAGTATGATTACAATTATGATGGGTTACGGTTGTGCTGTGCCTGCTATTATCGGCTCTCGTACCGCCACCACTAAAAAAGAGAGAATGATAATAACGGCGGTTGTTTGCTTTGCGGTTCCCTGTATTTCACAAACTGGTGCTTTGATAAGCTTGTTTGCGGGGTTTTCGCCGCTGCTTTTGGTGCTGATGCTGCTTTTGTCGCTTGTTATAATAGTGGCGGTATCCGCTATTTTGGGCAAAACCTTAAAAGGCAAGGTTGACCCCATGGTAATTGAAGTGCCAAACCTGCTTATTCCCGACCGAAAGGCGTACCTTAAAAAGCTGATGATTAGGATGAAACACTTTTTGGTTGAAGCGGAAATTCCGATGATGATTTCAATTGTAATAGCATCCCTGCTGAAAGAAACGGGACTTTTGGACCTGATAGCGGTGTATTTGGAACCGCTTGTAAGCGGCTGGCTTGGACTGCCTAAAGAAGCGGTAATTGCGCTTGTTTTAGGTGTTGTGCGCCGTGAAATGGCGGTGGCGCCACTGCTTGCAATTGAATCTCTGACCGCACTTCAAGCATTTGTGGGCGGCACGGTTGCACTTTTATATTTGCCGTGTTTGTCGGTGTTCGGCATACTTGCGAAAGAATTTAATGCTCGGGTTGCGGTGGCAATAGGTCTGTCAACCACGGTTTCGGCTTTTGTGGTAGCGGGTATTATAAACCAGGTTGCAAGAATATTTATTTAAAAGGCGGATGAAAAAGGATGGATAATCTTATAACCCGTGTGACAAAATACATAGAGGTTGTAGCGGGGAAGAGCGGTTTGTTCTACCGTGCAGCGGCGCATTACTACAAAAATATGGTTAAAAATGAAATAGAGCTTGCTAAAATAAAATCGTCGGACAGGGTGCTTTGTATAGGCGGCGGACCATGCCCGTTCAGCGGCATTTTACTGTACAAATACACGGGGGCTGCGGTGACGATTTTGGACAACGACAAAAAATGTGTTGAATGCTCACGCAAAATGCTTAAAAACATGGGTCTTGATGGGAAAATTGAAATTTTGTACGGTGAGGCGGAGGAAATTTGCCCGCAGGGATATTCCGTAATTCACATGGCACTTCAAATAAGTCCTTTTGCAAAGGTGTTTGCAAAAATGCAAAAAGGATGCGAGCAGGGTGCAAAAATATTGGTTCGTCTACCGAAAAAATCACTTTCAAAGATGTACGACACGATAGATTTGGCATCCCCCGCAAACCTTGCCTTTCATTCGGGACTTAAAAATGTTGACAGTACAGCTCTGTTCATTAAATCCGGAGGTAAAAATGAAAAAAGCGGTAACTATTCTGGCAGCCGTGATTTTGGCATATCTTTTGCTGCGGTTTGATTACACATCTTTTTGGGACAGTATAAAACAAGTTTCGGCGGCGGCAATGGCGGGGCTTTTAATGCTGCAAATAGTGTCACAGCTTTTGCTTAATTACCAGTGGTGCAGCCTTGGGCGTGTAATGGGGCGCGGCTCGGACTTTATGAAAATGCTGTATGTAAATTCACGGGGGATGATTATCGAGTGTATAACACCTGGGGCGAAAATCGGCGGTGAGGTAACCCGTGCAATCCTTTTAAAAAAGGAGATGGAATATACTGCCGAGGAAGCGGCGACTTTAGTGGCAATACAGAAAATGGTCAGCCTGTCGGCATTTTTTATTTTAAACCTTGCGGCGCTTGTCCATATTTCGGGCAAGGTCGCATTTTTACAGGATGTTCGGTGGATAGTCTATTTATTCCTTATACTTCTGATATCTGCTTTCGGCGGCATTTTTTTCTTCGGGCACAGGCTTGAAGAAAAAATTGAAAAATATGAACCAAAGCGTAAATGGACAATAAAGTTGCGAGATTTTTTTCTGACACTTCTTACACACACCAAGTCAATTAAAAAAGCAGAACTGGCAAAACAATTTTTATTATCCGTTTTTATTTGGGTTTTGTTCCCCGTTAAAATGGTTATACTTGTAAGCCTTTTTACGGCGAATTTTGATATACTGTATCTTGTTGAAATTACATTCATTTCGTACATGGTGGGGATGATTCCGCTTTTGCCCGGGGGACTGGGCAGTTTTGAAGCGACAATGACGGGGCTTTTGCTTGTTATGAACATACCCTCGGGTGAAGCGGCAGCGGTGACGGTGCTTTTTAGGTTTGTGACATTTTGGTTTGTAATACTCATAAGCGCAGCATTTTCCGGTGCGTGGAAGTTAGGAATAATTGGAAAAACTAATATTCCAAGGAGGAAAATATCTTGAACGGTAAATTAATAAAAAAGCTGCCAAATGTGTTGACACTTTGTAATATGGCGATAGGACTTTCTGTTACATATATGATGATTTCAAGCGGCACGGAAGATTTAAGAAGGCTTGCGGGGTTTTTAATACTTACGGGTGCGGCGGTTGACATGGCGGACGGGTGGTTTGCAAGAAGGTTTGATGCGGTGACCGACATAGGGAAACAGCTTGACTCTTTTGCGGACTTGGTGACTTTCGGTATTGCGCCGCTTACAATTTTTTATAATTTGGCACAGGGTTTTATATCACCCGTGGCATTTGCGGTTTTTGCGGTTTTCCCCCTTGCGGCGGCATTTCGCCTTGCAAGGTATAACCTTGGGGAGTACAGTGACTGCTTTGAAGGGTTGCCGACAACGGCGGCAGGCAGTATTTTGGCGCTTGGCTATCTTATTTACAGCTTTTTGGGTGTCGGGGCGGATTTGGCATGGTTTCTTGTATTCATACAGGTTTTGGTTTTATTGCTTTCGGTTTTAATGGTCAGCCGTGTGCGTGTCAGCCGAATAAAAATTAAAGGAAATTGGATTGAAAAAGGTTAAAAATGTGGTGCAGACCAAAAGGTCTGCACCACATTAATTATCTAAAGAAATATTCAAACTCTATTTCCTTTTCATCCAAACGATATTTCTCCAAAAGCTCCGGTCCGCAGCTGTGTGAACCTATCCCGCTTACCTTGTAATCAATCCTCACTATGGTGGAGCCGCTCGCCCGAAGCTCATTTGTGTGCATTGCACGGGTTAACTCCTCAGCGGTGTATTCCGACACATTAAATTCAAACTCACTATCCGTAAAGAATTTAAGACCGCTTTTTGTAAAGTGCAAAAGCTTTGCACGGTTGTGGTTTCCATGCTCCTGCGGCACGATATAGGGTACATACTCCTCTGCCGCCGAGCTTTTGTAAAGCCCCATCTTGCCGTGCCTGGACAAATCGTTATAGCATTCCGTATCCCCCATTGCATAATAAGTAAATTCACTGTCACCTTTTGGAAGAGTGTAAACAAACCCAAGCCTCGGCAAAAACGGTACATTATCACGCACATCTCCGTTTAATTTGCATTTGACGGTACCGTCGTCATACACCGTGTATTCCGTTTCAAACTTCAAAAACGGCGCACGGGAAAGACCTGCAAGACTGCCCGAAACCTTTATAACATTGCCTTGAATTGTGCAGGAATACACCTTTGAAAACACCTTGTCTAAGTTTTCCGCCACATTGTTTTGGGGGCTGTCGCATTTCGCCCATTTGTATTTAATACGCCTGTCATTGTCCGTCGGCGCACGCCATACACTTAGTACGGGAATACTTTCAAGCCGCTCCATACCATCCTTTACAAGGCTTTCAAAATTGCCCATGCGTTTATTAAAGACGTATGAAAAATTGTCGCCCTTAATAATTATTTTGTCACCTTCACTCAAGAAACTAACTTTGTTTGCAGCAGGAAACTCTACTTTGCGGATTTTTGATGCAAGGGCGTGCTGTGTCATAGCAACTTCATAATCAGTATCATCTTTAAGCGACAGGGTTAAATAGCAACCCAAATCACATTCCGGGGGTATCTCAAGCCCAAAATCAAAACTGCGTGTTTCATGTGGGGCAATGTCGGGCTTGATACTGCCTTTTTGTATTGTTTTGCCGTCCGCCTGCACTTCCCAGAAAAGAGTGAAGTTATTTAAATTTGTAAAATCATATCTGTTCGCAACGGAAAGATTTTTGCCGTCAAACTCGGTTGCCATGCCTTGATATGCCGTTTTTATTTCAAGAGAGCCCGCCTTCAGTTCACGAAGCGGCCCCACCATACCGTCACAGCAGAAATTGTTGTCGTGGGTGTTTTCCCCGAAATCCCCGCCGTAATAATATGTGCCGTCAGTCAAAACAGCATGGTCAGCCCATTCCCAAATACACCCTCCGCACAGCTTGGGGTATTTATATATAAGTTCCCAGTAGTCGCAAACATCCCCCGGGCTGTTGCCCATTGCATGAGAATATTCGCACAGGAAATACGGGCGCATATCGTCATTTTTGGCAAATTTCCCCCATTCCTCTATATTTACATACATCCTGCTGAAAACATCCGTCACATCCCTGTCATGACCGAGGCGGGATGCATCCTCGCAGTGAATAAGGCGGGTGTTATCCCTTTTCCTTGTCCACTCAATCATGGCAGCGTGATTTTCGCCGTACGAGCTTTCGTTGCCTGTGGACCACATAATAACAGAGGGGTGGTTTTTGTCCCGCTCAACCATTCTAATCATGCGCTCCAAAAACGCATCCTTCCACTCGGGTTTTCGGCAAATCCATCCGTCCCCCAAATATGCTGTCGAATTTTCGCCGTGCCATGTAACAAAACCATGGGTTTCAATATCGGTTTCGTCCACAACATAAAAACCAATCTCGTCACACAAATTCAAAAACTCGGGAGTTGGGGGATAGTGCGAAGTTCTTATGGTGTTTATATTCAGCTTTTTCATCAAAAGCAGTTCTTCCCGCATAAATTCATCCGTCAAATAATACCCTGTTTCGGGATGAGTGTCGTGGTGGTTAACACCCTTTAATTTTACGGGGGTGCCGTTTATTAAAATTTCACCCAGTTTTGATACCGAAATTTCTCTCATACCCACATACACGGGTATAAACTCCGTTTTGCTTTTCACAACGGCTGTATATAAATTCGGGGTTTCGGCCGTCCAAAGCTTGGGGTTTTCAAGGCTTTCAACCTTTTCGCCGCCGAAATACAACTCAAAATCCCCGTCGTAATAAATGCCCTTCGTGTCGGCGGTAATATCTATATCCCAAATACCGCCTTTTTCACGGGAGAGGAGATAAACATCACGAAAAATGCCGCTGTGCCTGAAAAAGTCCTGATCCTCAAGATAACTTCCGTCACACCATTTGAAAACCTTTGCCAAAAGGCGGTTTTCACCTTTTTTGAGGTACTTTGTCAAATTAAACTCGGCAGGCAGATGCGAGCCTTGGCTAAAGCCCACATATTCATCGTTTATATACAAATATATGCACGAGCTTACACCCTCAAAAACGATATATGTATCTCTCTCACTCCACATATCGTCAATTTCAAAAGTCCTCGCATAAACGCCAAGCGGATTTATGTCCGGCACATAGGGCGGGTCAACCGGATGGGGATAGTTTACATTTGTGTACTGCGGATTTTCAAAACCCTCCATTTGCCAGTTTGACGGAACTTTGATTTTATCAAAATCCTCAGTTTTCTCGGGTGCGCCAAGACCGTCCTTATAATACTTAAAATCCCACTCGCCGTTTAGGGAATAGTAGTAGGAGGATGCGTGACGCTCTCCCGCAAGCGCCTTCTCCAAACTGTCGTATGGTATGTAGTACGCCCTTGGAGCTTCACGGTTTTCGCTCAAAACTTTCAGGTTTTCAAGATACATATTTATGCCTTCCTTTCAGTTAATTAATCATTTAAACAAAGTATACAATGAAAACAGTTTTTTGTAAAGGGATAAAAACAATTTCATGTATTAATTTTGCCTAAACTGTGAAAAATAATTAAAAAGGACTTGAAAACATTGAAAATAGTGATATGATAATATATAATTGCATTAGTTTGTTAAAAAATACCGCTCATTTGCGGAAAAAAGGAGTAACATCAATGAAAAAATACTACATAACGACACCCATTTACTACCCAAGCGGAAACCTGCATATAGGGCATACCTATACCACCGTGGCAGCTGATACTATGGCAAGGTATAAGAGAATGCGAGGGTACGACGTTATGTTTTTAACGGGTACGGACGAGCATGGGCAGAAAATCGAGCGGGCGGCGGAAGCTGCAGGCGTCACCCCCAAAAAATATGTTGATGACGTGGTGGGCGGAATTAAAAAGCTTTGGCAGCTTATGAATATATCAAACGACAGGTTTATCCGTACAACGGATGAAAACCATGTGGCGGCGGTACAGAAAATTTTTAAAACCCTGTATGACAAGGGGGATATATACAAGGGCGAATACGAGGGCTGGTACTGCACGCCCTGTGAGGCGTTTTGGACCGAGCGCCAGCTTGTGGACGGCAAATGCCCCGACTGCGGAAGGGATGCGGAAAAAACAAAAGAGGAAAGTTATTTTTTCCGCCTTTCAAAATATCAGGACAGGTTGATTGATTTAATTGAAAACACGGACTTTTTACAGCCCGAAACACGCAGAAATGAAATGCTGAACAATTTTTTGCGCCCGGGACTTGAGGATTTGAGCGTGTCACGCACAACTTTTAAGTGGGGGATACCAGTAAGCTTTGACGAGGGTCATATAGTTTATGTGTGGCTTGACGCCCTTTCAAACTATATAACGGCAATGGGTGCTTTTAGTGATGACGATACCGATTTTCAAAAATACTGGCCTGCGGATGTGCATTTGATGGCGAAGGAAATTGTGAGGTTTCACTCAATTATATGGCCCGCAATTTTAATGGCGCTGGATTTGCCATTGCCAAAAAAAGTTTATGGTCACGGGTGGCTTTTGCTTGATGGGGGCAAAATGTCAAAATCAAAGGGCAATGTTGTGGACCCTGTGATTTTGGCGGGGAAATACGGGGTTGATGCGCTTAGGTATTTTGTTTTGCGGGAAATGCCCTTCGGTGCGGACAGCGAATTTTCAAATGAAGCGTTGATAAACAGAATTAATGCTGATTTGGCGAATGATTTAGGCAACCTTGTAAGCCGTACGGCGGCGATGATTGAAAAATATTTCGGCGGGGTAATTCCCGATGAAAGGGAAGAGGGCGAGCATGATGCCTCCCTTATAGAAACGGTGTTGGAAAGTGTGAAGAAAACGGAAAAATTGCTTGATGAAATGCAGTTTAACGCCACCCTTATTGAAATTTTGAACACGGTTTCACGCACGAACAAATATATTGATGAAACGATGCCATGGGCACT
>CAZNYY010000084.1:0-8028 GCA_964577335.1 uncultured Oscillospiraceae bacterium
AGTGTTGCAAATATGTTTTATTATTCCATCGCAAACGCATGGGGTGCAAATGCTATTGTAAAAACACTTACGGCGGTGATAGGAAATGCCGTGGGGGGTGCGCTTATACCGCTGACACTGCGTGTTTTGGACGGGAAACGCCTGGGGCTTGATGACGAGGAGGACACACTTCCCCGTGTACATGCGGCACCCGTGCTTTTGCACACAGGGCAGAAAATGGCGAGGAAATAAAGGTGTTTATTAATGTTTACAATCTTGACAAATAAATTTAAATGCTTTAAAATAGAAGTAAGAAGAAATATTTGGTTTATCGGAGATTAATAAAAATTGAGGGGATAAACATATGGATAATAAAGACCTACTGGGCGAAATAGCCAAAATGATAGAACCCTTATCGGCAGAAATTCAAGAAATAAAAAATAATCAGCTTAAAACTGACATGATTATAGAAAATGAAATTCAAACGAACATAAAACTTATAGCAGAAGGACATATGGGGATTGTTGAGAAATTAGAGAAGATGGAGTATGATTTGGGCGATATTAAAGAAACTGTTGCAGTTTTGAAGGTTCTTAGCGTTAAAAAATAAACTTCAAATAATTGGATGTGAGTGTGGATGGAAAAGTTTGTTGAGGTTGCAATGACCTATAGCGAACAAGAAATTAAGAAAGCAGTATCATTTTTTGTTCTGTCCATCCAAAAAATGAAAAAATATTTTTTGGCTGTTTACATCATATTGGCAGTGGCTATAATTTGGATTTTAACAAGTGATATCCATATTATTTTGTCGCCTCTTCTTATGATTTTAGGCTATTTATTTTTTTATGTTTACTATCAAAGACCCTGTGACAATTATGTTAAATACTATCAAAAAAGGAAAAGCAGTACATATAAGTTTACTGATAAAAATATTTCTGTAACCTGCGAGGATTTTCAAAGCGTGATTAGCTGGTCATTCTATAAAAAGGCATATGAAACACCAACGGCTTTTTTGCTTTTGGATGACAACAAGTCTATATACATTTTTCCGAAGGTATTCTTTAAAAAAGAGGAAAGAGCTTTGCTTGCCTCATTAATCAATAACAATATTTCAGATTTTGAACAATTTTCTTAATAAAAACCCCGCAAAGGAATTTTCCTTTGCGGGGTTTTTAACGCATAGTACACAAAAGATGTTATGACCAAACTTTTTCTGTCCTCTGTTATCTGTCCTCTGTTATCTCAAAGGCGGGTGCAACCCTTATTATTTGTGTATTTCACCAAACTTTAGTCCCGAGCAACAAAACCGCCCTTTTGCACACCCGTGCAACGCCATGTCAGCGGACACCGTCCGCTATGCCATTTCGATTTTTGCCTCGTCATGCAAATTTAGCATATCAACCGCCATATCACGCAGCTTAAACTTTTGAATTTTTCCGCTTGCAGTCATCGGAAACTCCGCCACGAAACGAATATGAGAAGGAACCTTGTGCCTTGCCATGTTTGACAGCACGAAACCTTTCAGCGTGTCCTCGTCGGCAGCCGCACCTTCCTTCAAAATTACAAACGCCATTATCTCCTCACCGTACTTTCGGCTTGGAATACCTATAACCTGTACATCCGCCACGGCATCATTAGTATACAAAAGCTCCTCAATCTCACGAGGATAAATATTCTCGCCGCCCCGAATAATCATATCCTTAATCCTGCCGGATATTTTGTAATACCCGTTTTCATCCACAATCGCAAGGTCACCCGTGTGAAGCCACCCTTCATCATCAATCGCCTGACGGGTAGCCTCCTCCATCTTGTAATACCCCTTCATTATACCGTATCCCCTGGCACAAAGCTCACCGCTTACACCGGGAGGCAGGGTTTTTCCCGTTTCGGGGTCCACAATCTTCACCTCAACATTCGGCATGGCACGACCGACTGTTGCCACACGAAGCTCAATCGGGTCGTCAGTACTGGTTTGGGTTATCACGGGGGACGACTCCGTCTGCCCGTAGGCAATGGTAATCTCCGTCATACCCATCTTGTCCATCGCCTGTTTCATCACCTCGATAGGACAGGGGGAACCCGCCATAATACCAGTGCGAAGGGTTGACAAATTGTACTTATCAAAATCCTCATGCCCAAGAAGGAAAATAAACATTGTGGGAACACCGTGAAGTGCGGTACATTTCTCTTTCTCCACCGCCTCCAAAACCTCTTGAGGTCGGAAATACAGTATGGGCACCATCGCCGCACCATGGGTTACACACGCCAAAACCGCAAGCACGCACCCGAAACAATGGAAAAACGGAACGGGAATACAAAGGCGGTCACGGTTTGTAAATTTCATATTTTCACCGATAAAAAAGCCGTTGTTTAAAATATTGTAATGCGTAAGCATTACACCCTTCGGAAAACCCGTGGTCCCCGATGTGTACTGCATATTTATAACTTCATGGGGGGTGAGAGTGTTCTGCACGGCGTACAACTCACGGTCCGGCACTTTTGCACCTAAATCCAACACTTCCTGCCACTTTATAGTGCCGGGATAATCCTTATCATCAAGATAAATAACCCGCTTTAAACAGGGCAGTTTTTCACAACTAAGCTCACCCGGGCGGCTTGCCGCAAGCTCGGGCACGAGTTTGTTTAAAATTTCCATATAATTTGCGTCTTTAAAGCCTTCCATCAAAATCAGGGTGTCGGCATCGGACTGTTTAAGCAAATACTCCAGCTCAAAGATTTTATAGTTTGTGTTAACCGTTACCAAAACCGCACCGATTTTCGGCAGTGCAAACATCGAAATCAGCCATTCGGGATAATTCGTCGCCCAAACGGCTACATGGTCACCCTTTTTAACACCCAGTTTTAAAAAGCCTTTTGCGGCTGTTTTACAGATTTCGTTAAACTCATGGTATGTAAGCCGAAGCCCTCGGTCAACATAAACCAAAGCGTCGTCATCCCTATATAAAACCGCACATTCATCCAAAAAATCTCCCATAGTTTTGTCAATAAACGAAGCCATATGTATATTTACCGCCTTTTATGTTTTTTTGATATAAGTATATTACCATTATTTATATTGCAATGTCAACCAAAGTTAATCAAAAGTTAATAAAAATCCCTTTTACAAAATCATTATATCGTGGTATAATTACAAACAGAGAGGTGATATTTTTGTCTAAAAGGATAATTTCACTTATAATTTGCGGCGTTTTTGTATTATTACAGTGCGCCGTGGTTTTGGCGCAGGGAAATTTACTTATCGGCGGCGGGTTTGAGGACGGGGAAATGATGTGGAGTGATTTCACGTTTTCCGATGAAAATGCCGCCGCGGGAAAATATTGTGCAGAAGGCGTAAACCCCGAAGGGGGAACACATAGATTTGATTATTCGGAACAGATTTTCCTTGAAGAAGGCGTGCTTTACAGGGTTTCAATGATGGTGAGAGCAGGCGACGGGGGAGGGGGAAATCCTTCTTGCGGTGCGTCATTCTCGCACGGGGAAAACCGTGTTACAATAAACGTGAAAAATGTGCCCGGGCAGTGGCAGGAGGTCGTGGGTTATTTCGTCATGGGTGAGAGCGGGGGCGTGGAATTATCCCTAAAGCTTTATGGTGCCACGGTTTTTTATGTGGACAATTTATCCCTCACAGAGCTTGGTTTTACACCCGTTTCGATGGATTTGTACGGGCCGAGAAATATTTTAATACCCAAAACGGGAAGTTTAAGCTATGAGTACAGTGCGGTAATCAGGGACAGGCAGGGCAACATGGCGCCTGTGATGGGAGGGGAAACCCTGTCCGCAACCTCACTTCCCACAGGTGTCACGTTTGAGGACGGGGTAATTACGGTTGACAGCGGGGTTTTGCCGGGCAGTATGATAAATCTAAAGGTTTTGGGCATGGACGGCGCTTCGGACACTGAAGTCACGGTTTTGGCAAACAACAACCACATTGTAAACGGCGCTTTTGAAGATTTGCCAAGGTACAGCGGATGGAAATACGGGGATTTTGAAATTGAGGACGGGGCGGGGAGGGTAACCCTGCATGAGCATGAGGACAATGTACATACGGGCAGTATCACCGCCGAGGACACGGTGTTTTTGGAGAGCGGGAAAATGTATGTTTTCCGTGCAAGGGTTAAAACTACCGCACAGTACGGCGCAAGGCAGGTTATAATGCCGCCGCCGCAGGTTCGCCCTGACGGGAGTATCGACATATTTATACAAAATGCGACGGTTGATTGGACAAGGGTATTCTCGGTAATACGGGTGCCGTGGGACGGGAAATACAAAATAAAAATTAATTTTAATGAGGCGGGCAATATGCCCGTGATGATTGACGATATAGGGATTTATGAGGAAAGCCCGAGGGCGACGGACGCCATTTTCTCCGCACCTGCGCATATATCACGCCCCGAGGCGGGGGAGGTGCGGGTAAATGTAAACTTTGCGGTGCGTGACCAGGAGGGAAATATTTTGGCGGGAGAGCCTGTAACCGCTCGGGTAATGCCCGAAAATGCGGGGGTTTATCTGGACGGGAAAACACTGGTGGTTACAAGCGGTGCGGGAGAGAGAAATTACAAAATACACGCCGCATCCGACACGGACGACAATGTTTACGGTGAGCATACGGTGGTGGTAAGCAGCGAAAGCGTGGGGGACGGCGGGTTTGAAAACTATTCGCCGGGGCAGTGGTGGACATCCGCCCCGCCTTCAAAGTTTAACATAGTAAGCAGTCACGGGGAAATTCATCCCTCGGAAGGGGTAATGTTCGGCAGGCTGACTTTTGGGGGCAATGTTTCGGCACTGCTTTGCGATTCGTACAAAAAATACACAAAAAAAGCCTATGTTTTTGAGGCGGACATGATTAAAACCGTGCCGGACATTGAAACAGTTGTCACGGTTATTATAGACAATGCCGCATCGGATGATTTTGAGGACAATTTAATTGCGGCGCAGTTTACGCTATCACCCGGGCAAAACAAAATAAGAAAGGTTTTCGTGCCGAAAGAGGAAATTGACGGGCGGCTGATGATTGGGTTTACAACCCCGCCTGAGCATGATATGCAGGTGGTTTTGATTGACAATGTTAAAATGGAGGAAGCGGCGGTGGCGGCGGGGCAAGTGCGTGCGGCGGGGCAGCCGTATGTTGATATGCTGCTGACGGGCAGATACCAATTTTCCTCAAACTTTGATACGGCGGACACAAGTTCGTACAGGTGGCTGGTGTCGTCCGCACAAAACGGGGCATATGTTCCCATTGACGGGCAAAACAAGCAAACCCTTGAAATAACCGCAGACCTTGTAAACAAATATGTTAAATTTGAGGTTACCCCCGCATCTTTGGACGGACCTGTTTACGGGGCAAGTGCCGTGTCGGATGCGGTTAGGATACAGGCGGCGCCTTCAAACGGGTTCCCGGGGGGAGGGGGATATAACGAGGGCGGCGACGATGAGCCTGCCCTGCCGGATATTCCCGAAGTGACACCCGATGAGCTTATAATAAACCGAGGCGGGCAGCTTAGTATTTACAATATTTACAAGGTTACCTCCCCGTATGAATTGTCTTTTTACGACATGAAGGGGCACTGGGCGGAAAATGATGTGCGCCTGATGGCGGGTGCGGGTATTGCAAACGGCAGAGGAGGCGGACTTTTCATGCCGTCGGAAATGGTGACAAGGGCGGAGTTTTCGGCGTTTATAGTGCGCTCGTTTGCGCTGGCGCCGTTGCCGTACACAGGCAGGTTTTCGGATGTTGAGCAGTGGGAATGGTATTCGGGGATAATTGAAACCGTTACAAAATACGATATAGCAAGGGGAACGGGCGGGGGAAAATTCAGCCCCCAAACACCCATAACAAGGGAACAGATGGCGGTTATGATAATGCGGGCATACGAAAAAACAGGTTCGCCCGTGGGGGAAGGTTATTCGGTTGGTTTTGAAGATGCGGGGGAGGTAAGCGGCTGGGCGTCGGAAAGCGTTAAAAACGCGGCGGGGCTTGGGATTATACTTGGCAGCGGCGACGGGAAGTTTTGGCCGCAGCGAAACGCAACCCGTGCCGAGGTTGTCACCGTGATAAAAAGGATGATTACCGTGATGCTTGAAAAGTATGGGGAGATAGGCTTATGAACCCAAGACCAATTAAAGCAGAGCCTTTGAATGATTACACTTTACGCATTACGTTTAAGAATGGCGAGGTTGGGCTATTTGACGTTAAACCGCTTTTAGATATTCCCATGTACCAGCCTTTGAAAAACAAGGGTCTTTTTTCCTTGGTAAAAGCTGATGGTATGTGTGTGTATTGGAACGAGGACATTGATATCTGCCCTGATACATTATATTCAGAAAGTGTTCCGATGTAGTGTATTAATAAATTTAATAAGCTAAAAAGTGTGCCGAGGCACACTTTTTTTGTTTGGAAAATCACTTTTAGTTATCATAAAGTGTTTCATTTAAATCACAATTCTATCACAAATGTACCATATACATAAACCAATACAAAGTCTATAATGATATTTGAGGTGGCGTAATATGGCAGAAGGTTTTCTTATAACTTACAAAGATGAAGAGTCTGTCCAAATATCAATTAGGATTGAAAAAAGAATTAGGGACAGGTTTGATGAAATTGCAAAAATCAGCGGTCGTTCACGAAACGAACTTATTAATTTAGCTTTAGATTACGCTTTGAAAAATGCTAAATTGAAATAAAAATACATAAATTTAAAGAGGGGGAATTTTTATGGCGGAATTTTGTTTAGAATGTTTTAACAAAATGAACGGGTTTAAACTGACAAAGTACGATGTAAAGCTTGATTTTATGGCGGATTTATGCGAGGGGTGCGGAGAATACAAGAGAACGGTTATTTGTTTCAGAAAACCAAACATGATAACGGACATTTTGAAATATTTTGACGAAAAAAAGGAGAAAAAGGCTGAACACAGGTAAAGAGAAAAGCCCGCAGATGCGGGCTTTTTTCTGGGTTTTTAAACTTTTAATTTATTTTAGCGAGGAGTGAAATTTTTATGGCGGAATTTTGTTTAGAATGTTTCAACAAGATGAACGGGTTTAGTTTGAATAAATTCAAACTAAAGCCTCCGGCGGAATTTACCGCGCCGCCGAAATTTTCGCTCTGCGGAGCGAAACGGCGATGCGCATAAGTTCCATTATACGCCTTACCCGCCCATTATTTTGTGGGCGGAAAGGCTATGGAACTTAAATTGACAAAATACGATGTAAAGCTTGATTTTATGACGGATTTATGCGAGGGGTGCGGAGAATACAAGAGAACGGTTATTTGTTTCAGGAAACCAAACATGATAACGGACATTTTGAAATATTTTGACGAAAAAAAGGAGAACAATAAAAAAAGGCGGGAGGTGTAGCGTTTTGCTACACCTCCCATTTGGGTACAATGAAAATGATGCCAAAAGCGCATGGGGTCAGCAAGCTTTTTTCGTGTTCGGTACATTTTGATACAGCCCCATTTAAACTTTTAATTTATCTTGGCTAAAATACCCGCAAAATCCTTTCCTTTTAGGTCAAGCACAAAAGAAATTGCATTTTCATCTTCTATTTTACTTATTTCCCTTAAAATGTTTTCGGGGGTTTGGGCTTTAACGGTTTCGTCCTTATCAAACCTAAGAGCGGCGGAGATTGCCGCCAAAACAGGCGAAGCGTCAACACCCTGTTCCACACACAATTTATATGCGCCGACAAGTCTGTCATTTTCCGCAAGTTTTCGGCGCACGTCACCGCCCACACGGTCCGCCGTGTCACCAAGTTGTTTGTTGCCGAAGCGGTTTACCAAATCCAAAACATGCTCATAAATCTCATAAAAATCCACATTATGGCAGCGGGAGAGTGCAACCGCCGAAGCTGTCATGGCACGCAGCACCAAAAGCTGAATATACGGGTTTTCAATTGCCTGCCAAATATAATCATACCCCGCAATGTACCCGAAATACGCCGCCGCCGCATGACCCATATTATGTATAAAAAGTTTGCGTTCTATATAGTACTCAAACGGCGTGTACAAAACCGCATTTTTTATC
>CAZNYY010000085.1:0-2358 GCA_964577335.1 uncultured Oscillospiraceae bacterium
CTATACTTGTAACCATTTTGTAATTTTTCGTGCTTTTGACGTGGTTGTTTTCTAATGTTTATTTTGTGCTAAGAAAAGCGGGCAGATTTATTCGGTTATAGGTTCATACCCTTGGGGAGGCGTGATGTTAAGTGCCTCACAAATAACGGGATTATACATTTTTTGAAATTTGGGTGCATACTCAATGGGCATTTCCGAAATATTGCTCCCTCCAACGAGGATTTTATAAGCCATCTCACCCGTCTTATAACCAAGGTCGTAATAGTCTATTGACAAAGTGGCAACGCCGCAGCCCGAGGCAATACCCTTCTCGCCCGCAATTACGGGGATGCCCGCCGGCTGGCAGATATTATCGATAATACCTGTGTTTGAAGCCACAGTGTTATCCGTTGGCACATAAATCACATCACTGTCGGCGACGGCACTTGTAGTTACGGACGCCAGGTCATTTGAGTCGGAAAAGGGGTAGAGTTTGCAGGTGTATCCAAGGTTTTCAAGTTCCTCTTTAACGGTTTCGACCTGATAAATGGAATTCGGCTCAGCCGAGCAGTAGAGCAGACCAACATTTTTGGCATCCGGAAAAAACTCTTTCACCATCATTGCTTGCCCATCAAGCGGTGCCAAATCAGAGGTACCCGAAACGTTGCCGCCAACAGTACCGTCAAAATCCTTAATATCCAAAGCCACGCCGTATTCGGTAATTGAAGTACCCAAAACAGGGATTTCAGCAGTTGCGGCCGCTGCCGCCTGAAGTGCAGTGGTTGCGTTTGCCATAATTAAATCAACTTTTGAGGCAACAAAGCCGCTTGCTATTACAGCGCAGGTATTCGAATCCCCTTGGGCATTCTGCTCGTCAAAAACAACTTTGTCACCCAGATTTTCAGTCAAAGCATCCCGAAAGCCGAGGGTGGCGGCATCTAAAGCGTCATGCTGAATAAGCTGTGAGATACCCACAACATAAGTATCCCCTTGTGTGTTTTCCGCAGGGGCACAAGCTGCAAACGAAAGAACCATACCGGCACATAGCGCCAGTGCTGCGAGTTTATACGCTGTTTTCATAACAATCATCCCTTTCAAAATATGTATAGTTTAGTTTGCTTTATTATAAAACAAAAGTGCCAAAAGGTCAAGTATAAAAATTCCGCTATCACGAATACAGCTGTAGACTTGTCAATGATAGGTGACACTTTTCCTAAAAAAATAAAGTTTGCAGCGGTGGAGTATTTAAAATATTTAACGGGTAGATGTGTGTACCCGTATGAAGATATGCCGAGAGATAAGACTATGGGGTATGATGAGTTTTGCGCTTGCCTGAACAGAATAACAAAAATTAAGGGGGCAGATTAACCCCTTTTTTTCCGTTAAGAATTTTGTTCCCTGTTTGTTCCCTCCGAGGGTCAATAACAATCAACAATAACGCATGAGTTTCCAGTGTTAAAGACAATAATTTTATAAAATAACAGCCCTCAAACCCCGTAAAATCAAGGCTTTTAGGCTGTTAATGATTTGGAGCTGGTGAAGGGATTTGAACCCGCGACCTACGCATTACGAATGCGTTGCTCTACCAGCTGAGCTACACCAGCATAAAATCATAATTTATTATAATCTATAAGATAAGCTTTGTCAATAACGAAAATCAAAAGGAAGCAATTTTTCCAAAGGTTAATATTTTACTTATTACCTATTTACAATTATGTACTCTTGACTTATAATTTATATGACAACTAAAATAAGGGTATGAGTTAAAAAATGTTTTCGAGGAGGGGGCGCCATGAGAATAAAAAATATAATAACCAAACGGGGAGTGGCGCTGGCATGGCTGTTTTCGTATCTTGTATTGCTTGTAATGCCTATTGTAATAGGATTTGTAGTATTTTTGGAAGCAAGGGAGGTTTTGACGGAGCAGATAACACAGGCGAACAGCTTACTGTTGGAGCAGGCCAAGGAACTTACGGACAATAAAATTTCCGGTATACGGGAATTTGCACAGCAAATATCAGCAGAGCCGGTTGTGAGAAGACTTGCAAATATGAAGGGCAAAATACCCTCAAATGAACAAATGGAAATTCAAAGTTTTCAAAGAAATATTTTGAGGATGAAACATATAAATGATTATGCCGATGAAATATATATTTTCTTTAAAGGTCTGGACAGGGCGGTGGGGACCTTGGGTATAATGGATAACCGTCTTTTGTACGAAATATTTTATAGAGAAACGGGGATGACAGAGGAACAGTGGGAATACTTTTTAAATAAAAAGCATACATCCAGCCTTGTTTCCCTGCCGGAAAATTTAGAAAGTAAGAATATAGAGGGCGAGGGGGTTGTAGCATACCTGCAGCCCCTGCCCGTGCATCC
>CAZNYY010000085.1:2368-8010 GCA_964577335.1 uncultured Oscillospiraceae bacterium
TATAAACAAACAGAGATTTATGAACATGGTTGAGAGGATGCCGTGGAAGAACTCGGGAACGGTTTTAATTCTAAGTGACAGCAACAATGTTATCCTCTCAACAAATGAAATTGAAACAAAGAACCTTAGTTGGAAAGAGGTGGGGGGCAGGGAAGGCGGAATATATACTGACGATAATAAGGAAGATATAATAGTATACACCTTTTCAAATGTGGAAAGAATAAAATATGTTTCGGTGGTGCCAAAAAGCATATTTTGGCAAGATATGAATTATATAAAAAGAATTCTTCTTGCCGCAACAAGCTTTTTAATTGTTGCGGGGGGAATTCTTTCGGCATATTTCATGGCCAGAAATTATGCGCCCATACGGGAAATAATGATGAATATAACACAGAAATCGCAGGTGAATTTTGAGAAAAAGGAAAATGAGTACACATATATAAAGAACAGGATTGAAGCGGTTTTCAGCCGAAACGAGAAAATAGAGGACCAACTTAAAAAGCAGGTGGATATAATCAAGAATGATTTTCTGGTTAAATTGCTTAGGGGCAAGGTTGAGGACGAGGTATATGCACGCAATTTCCTTGAAACCTATAACATAAAATATACAGGAGACTCGTTTCTTGTAATAATATTCTACATTGAAAATTACAACAGACTTTTCGGGGGCATAGCTTCTATGAGCGCAAGTGAAAAGCTTGCTACGGGAAGATTTATGATAACAAATGTGGTGGACGAGCTGATAAGCCGAGATAGGGAATGCACCATGGTTGAAATGGATGAAAATGTTATGGCCTATATAGTCAACTTCAATGAGGATGAGCAAAGGGACATAATGGAACAAATTAAGGAAGCTTTAAACCATGCACAGGAATTTTTGGGGGAAAACTTTCATTTATCTTTTTCGTCTTCCGTAAGCGGGATAAACAAATCTTTTTGGGGGCTGGCGAATTCCTACTCTCAGGCTGTGGAGACGGTGGAGTATATAAGAATGTTCGGCACGCACAGGATTGCATATTATGATGATATGCAAAAGCCAAAAAATAGTTATAATTATGCCTTGGAAAAGGAAAGTATGCTTATAAATCATATCAAAGACGGTGACTTTGAGAAATCAAGTGAGGTTTTAACTGAGATATTTGAAACTTCCTTTGAGGATGGTGATATATCCCTGGAATTAGGGAAGTGCCTGATTTTCAGTGTTTTAAGCAGTATTATAAAAGCTGCGGGGGATTTGGGGGACAGTGCTTTTATCGATTCACTGCGCCCTGTCAGTACTATATCGGAATGCAAAACCCTTGATGAGATAAAGGGAAAAATGAGCGGAATTTTGAAACAGTTTTGTGAACAAATTAATTCTGAGGATAACCAAAGCTATAACTTACGCCTTGCAATCCTGGTGTCGAAATATGTAAAAGAAAACTATAATGACCCGAATTTAAGCGTGCGTGCGGTGGGGGAGCATTTTGAAATGACACCCCATTATCTCTCAAGGCTGTTTAAAGAGCAGACGGGTGAGGGACTGTATAATTACATTAATAAGGTACGGCTTGAAAAGGCAAAACAGCTTCTAAGACAAAATGGTGTGACAGTTGAAGTGTGCGCACGAGAAACGGGATATTTAAGTTCAGTGGCTTTTATCAGGGCATTTAAAAAGTATGAAGGTATCACCCCGGGCAAGTACAAAGAGTTAAATCACTAAACCATAAAAACAAAACAGGGGGGCGGCATGTCTGTGGTTCATACCACCGATATTGCCGCTTTTTGGTTTGCCAAAACCCGTGGGAGAGCGGTAATATGCGCTTTCTGTTGTTTTTGTTTATTTTTTTGACTTATTGTTTATTTACCCGATTATCGGTAAGTTGTATAATAAAAATAGATGTTTAGTGTCTGCAGACAACTAATTTATAGGGAGTGTGTTTTATGAAAAACAGGACAAGAGTTATATGTTTGCTGCTTACAATATTGATGATTGGCAGTGTGGTTTGGGGATGTGGCGACAGGTCAAGTGAAAGTGGAAACAATGCGTCCTTACTTGATGAGGAAATGGCAAGAAAAGATTTTACATATCCGATAGAGCAGGATGTAACCCTTACTTATTTCACATCTGCGGCGCCTGCCGGTTATCATAACTATGCGGATATGGATTGGTATGGTGTTGAGCAGGAAAAGACAGGTGTTAAAATTCAGTACATTCATCCCTCCGCAGGGAACGAAACCTCACAGTTTAACTTGCTGATGGCATCGGGTGAGCTGCCTGACATTGTAAAGTTCAACTGGCTGAAATTCAGCGGCGGTCCGCAAAAGGCGATAAATGATGAGGTTATTTATTCGCTCAACGATATTATTGACAAATATGCACCCAATTTTAAAAAGCAATTGGAAGCCGATGCGGATTTGGCACGTCATTTAAAAACAGATGAAGGCGAGTACTATACCTTCCCAATGATAAGGACGGATGAGTCGCTGATTGTTTTCGTGGGTTTGATGCTTAGAGGTGACTGGCTTGATGACCTTGATATGGAAGTTCCTGAAACCATAGACGATTGGGAAGTTATGCTGAAGGCATTTAAAGACGTAAAGGGAGCGGACGCACCTTTTACGGACTTTTCTGGCGGGAATATTGATTATGGAGCATTCAGCGGGGCGTTCGGCGTAACAAACGGGTTTTACCTTGAAGACGGAACCGTTAAATACGGACCTATTGAGCCGGGCTACAAAGAGTACATAGAAACCATGATAAGGTGGTACAAGGAAGGACTTATTGACCCTGATATCGCAACAGTTACAAGAACTATTGCAAGAACAAAAATGTTAAAGGGCAACAGCGGTGCCATGATGGGGTATCTTGGCGGGGATATGGGCACTATGCTTTCAGGTGCGAAGGCTGTGGGCGATGACAAGTTTACTCTGGTGGGAGTGGCGCCTCCCGTTAAAAACAAAGGCGATGTAGCCAAGTTTGGGCACAGGGAATTTAAAGTAAGTGACCCGCAGGGTGTGGCAATATCCACAAACTGCGAAAATGTTGGCGTTGCGGCTCGGTTTATTGACTGGGCATACTCGGAAGAAGGAATGATGTTTTATAATTTCGGCACGGAAGGCGTGTCATATGAAATGATAGACGGGTACCCAAAATATATTTTGGAAGAAGACCAGGTACTGCCCGAAAAACATATCAGAATAAACGGCCCCGGGCTTAATGACCCAAGGTATTATGAGCAGTATTTGAGTACACCCCAGCAAAAACAGTCTCTCTCCGCATGGATGAAAACCAACCAGGCAAAATACGCCATGCCGGCAGTAACTCCGCTTACGGATGAGGCATCCGAATATGCGACGATTATAAATGAAGCTAACACATATGCTACGGAAATGTTTTTAAGGTTCCTGTTTGGGAATGACTCGATAGACGGTTTTGATGCTTATGTAGAGCAGCTAAAAGCACTTGGAATAGAGAGAGCAATTGAAATACAACAAAATGGGGTTGAACGTTGGAAACAAAGGTAATACACATAAAAAAGATTTTTCATCTGCGAATTATGGAGGGAAACTAAATTGCAAACGTCAAGACCTCAAGCGAACACGATTATAGAATACAAAAAGATGAGCCTTTGGCAAACGCTGAAAAAAGATATTATTAGGAATAAATACGCCTACTTAATGATTTTACCGGTAATAGCATATTATTTAATTTTTCAATACGGTCCCATGTACGGAGTCATTATAGCGTTTAAAGACTACTCCCCGAAGTTGGGGATTTTGGGGAGCAGATGGGTCGGACTGCAGAACTTTGAAATGTTTATAAATAGCTATTACTTTGTGAGAATTTTGAGAAACACCCTGCTGATTAGCTTTTATTCCCTTCTATTCAGCTTTCCGATACCTATTATCTTTGCGCTTTTGCTAAACGAGCTTCAAAGCGACAAATTTAAAAGAACCGTGCAGACCATTACATATTTGCCGCATTTTATCGCCATTGTTGTCATTGTCAGTATGTTAAGAGATTTTCTTGCAAGTGACGGGGTAATAAATGATATGGTGGCGGCGCTTGGAGGGGATAGGGTTTCATTTTTACAGTTCCCGGAGTATTTTAGGACGATATATATATCATCCGGCATATGGCAGAGCACCGGTTGGAACAGCATAATATACCTCTCCGCTTTGAGTACCATAGACCAGCAGTTGTACGAGGCGGCATCAATTGACGGGGCGGGGCGTTTCCGAAAGCTTTTACACATAACAATACCCGGGATACTGCCCGTGGTTGTGACACTTCTTATTTTAAGACTTGGACAAATGCTTAGTGTGGGCTTTGAAAAGATAATGCTTATGTACAATGCCAATACACGTCAGGTGGCGGATGTTATCTCCACTTTTGTATACAATCGGGGGCTGATTGAAGGCGACTTTAGTTACAGTGCCGCTGTGGGGCTTTTCAACTCGGTAATAAATTTTGCGCTTTTACTGGCGGCAAACAAGCTTAGCCGGGCAGTTAACGAAACAAGTCTTTGGTAGGGACGGAGGATTTACATTGATAAAAAAAACAATCGGCGAAAAAATGTTTGACATAATAAATATAATTTTTCTATGCCTTGCATCGCTTGTGACAATTTATCCGATGATTCATGTGGCACTGGCATCCTTTAGCGACGGAAACCTTTTGATGATGCACAGAGGGCTGCTGTTTAAACCACAGGGTTTTTCCCTTGCGGCGTACAATGCGGTTTTTAATGACCCCATCATTATTAAGGGCTATTTAAACACAATTTTTGTGGTGGTTGCGGGCTGTCTTATCAGCCTGCTGCTTACCACATTCGGCGCATACTTTACATCAAGAAAAGGCATACATTTCAAAAGGCACATTATGTTTTTCATAGTTGCCACAATGTTTTTTAGCGGCGGTCTTATTCCTTTTTATCTGACGGTACGGGGAATAGGACTTGGAGACAGCCTTTGGGCGGTAATTTTGCCTTATGCAATAAACTCGTATAATCTTATTATTATGAGGACTGCATTTGCAGGGATACCCGACAGTCTTGAGGAATCGGCAAAAATAGACGGGGCAAACGATTTTATTGTTTTATTTCGCATAATACTGCCCCTGTCCATGCACGTTATAGCGGTAATGCTTTTATACTACGGTGTGGAATATTGGAACAGTTGGTTCCCCGCTATGATATTTATAAACGACTCAAACAAATTCCCTCTACAGCTTATTTTAAGGCGAATTTTAATCTCGCAGGAGATATCGTCCATGATGCAGGGGACACAGATGACGGACGAGAGTATGTCCGTTTCCGAAACCATAAAATACGCAACTATCATGGTCGCAACGGTTCCCGTGCTTTGTATATACCCATTCCTGCAAAAATATTTTGTGAAAGGCGTATTAATAGGTTCGGTAAAAGGATAAAGTTAAAATTATATTATAAGGAGGATAAGTTTATGGGTAAAAAATTACTGTGTTTGGTGACAACGGTTGCGCTCTTATTTTCGTTTATGACATTCTTTAGTGTTACATCGGTGTCGGCAGAGGAGGATTTTGTCATAATAGATGCGGATGCGGACTCGGATATCAGAAGTGGGGCAAATAACGTAACTCCCCCTCATCCACTTAAGGGAAAAAACTACGGGGGCAATCC
>CAZNYY010000086.1:0-7975 GCA_964577335.1 uncultured Oscillospiraceae bacterium
GAGGTAGTAGGCGTATGAAGGTAGAAGGCAGGGTTTTAAAATACGGAGATAATGTTGACACTGATGTTATAATTCCGGCGAGGTATTTAAATACAACCGACAAAAAGGAGCTTGCAAGCCACTGTATGGAGGATATTGACAGTGAGTTTGTAAACCGAGTGCGGCAGGGCGATATTATGGCGGCGGGCAAAAACTTCGGTTGCGGCTCTTCAAGAGAGCATGCTCCTATTGCAATCAAGGAAAGCGGCATTTCGGTGGTTATTGCCGAGAGTTTTGCAAGAATTTTCTACCGCAATTCCATAAATATAGGTCTGCCGATAATTGAATGCCCCGAGGCGGCGCAGGATATTTCTGAAGGGGATGAGGTTGAGGCTGATTTTGACAGCGGCATTATAAAAAACATCACAAAAAACAAGGAATATAAGACACAGCCTTTCCCGCCGTTTATGCAGGCCATAATAAAAGCAGGGGGACTTGTTGAAGGGTTTAAACAAAACATAAAGGAGCTGGGTGTATGATAAAAAACATAGCGCTCCTAAAGGGTGACGGGATAGGACCTGAAATTGTTGACAGCACTGTTTTGGTGTTAGACAAAATTGCAGAGCGGTTCGGGCATGAGTTTAAATACAAATCTCTTTTGATAGGCGGATGCGCAATTGACCAAACGGGAGCGCCGCTGCCCGATGAAACAATGTCGGCGTGCATGGAGAGTGACAGCGTTTTGTTGGGTGCCGTCGGTGGACCCAAATGGGACACTCTGCCCGGGCATCTTCGCCCCGAAAAGGCACTTTTAGGTGTTAGAAAAGGTATGGGATTATATTCAAACATACGCCCTGCCAAACTTTACAAGGCTTTGGCGGACAGATGCCCGCTTAGAAACAACGATGGTTTTGACATTGTTATTGTGCGGGAACTCACAGGCGGAATTTATTTTGGAGAGAGCGGCAGAAGGAACGGTGAAAACGGACCCGAGGCGTATGACACGGAATGTTACAGCGAGATGGAAGTAGAGAGAATAGGGCGTGTGGCATTTGAAACCGCCAAAAAAAGAGGTAAAAAGGTCACCAGCATTGACAAGGCGAATGTGCTTGAAAGCTCACGGCTTTGGAGAGAGGTTATGCACCGCATAGCAGGGGAGTACCCCGACATAGAGTATTCCGATATGTTGGTAGACAACGCCGCAATGCAGCTTATCCGTGACCCTGCACAGTTTGACGTTATTGTGACGTCAAATATGTTCGGTGACATTTTGTCGGACGAGGCGTCACAGCTTACAGGTTCAATAGGAATGCTGCCGTCGGCATCCCTCGGAGAGGGAACAAGGGGGATGTACGAGCCGATACACGGCTCCGCACCCGATATTGCGGGAACAGGGGGCGCAAACCCCGCCGCCACAATATTGTCTGCCGCTATGATGCTGAGGTATTCGTTTGGCATGGACAAAGAGGCGGACTGCATAGAAAATGCCGTTGAGGCGGCACTGACTGCGGGATACTCCACCCCCGATATAGGCGGGGATAAAACCACCGAGCAAATGACAAGCAAGATATTAGAGTTATTATAATACTCAATTATATAAACACACTGCCCCTCATTACGGAAAACAATTTTTCCGTAATGAGGGGATTTTTGTATTCACAGGCAAAGTTAATCTATAATTTTAGTAATTGACTTTTTATCCGTCAGGTGTTACAATTAGAATAAATTAGTAATGTTGGGCATATCTCTGACTATTTCATTTTGCGTTTGTTTTACATCTTGGAAAGGTGAAGTGGCTTATGAAAAAAATACTTACAATCATCTTTATAATATCGGTCTTTTTTGCGGCAACATTTACGGCGGCTAATGTTTCCCCAAAAATCATGATAAATCAAAAAGTACTTGATACGGAGCCTTTGATGTACAATGACAGGGTTTATGTGCCCATTCGTGCGGTTTCCGAAGCGCTTGGGGCTGATGTGGGTTGGGATGATGAAACTAAAACAGCTTTTGTAAACACGGCGGGTGAGGCTGATTTGTCGGATATGATTGAGAGGGTTTCCGCATCGGTTGTGGCAATTGTGGGCAATGTGCCTAGTGATAGTACCCATTCGGGGGTGCAGTCAACATCCCACGGCACGGGTGTGATAATTAAAAGTGCAGGTGAAATTTTGACGAACGCACATGTAGTGGCAGATTTGGAAAATATAATAGTTGTAATGAGCGATGGGCTTGGTTACGAGGCGAAGCTTAAATATATTGATGAGAGCATTGATTTGGCTGTGATTAAAATTGAGCGTCTTGGACTAAGACCCATTAAATTTGCCGACCCTTCGTCTATTGTTACGGGTAAAACAGTGGTGGCAATAGGAACGCCAATATCATTTTCGCTCAGAAACTCGGCCTCGCGCGGGATAATAAGCGGAGTAAACTGCCAAATTGGCTCCGATTACAGACTTATTCAAACAGATGCGGCGATAAACCCGGGTAATTCCGGCGGACCGTTGGTGAACACCGCAGGGGAACTGGTGGGTATAAATTCATCAAAATTTGCGCATGTTTCGGTTGAAGGTATGGGGTTTTCAATACCTGTTGACACCGTTTCATACACGCTATCGCAGTTTGAAAGCTATGGAAGGGTAAGAAGGGCTAATACGGGGGTGGAGTTTGAGGAAACGTGGGCCTCTAAAATAGGATTGCCTTCTCGGGACGGATTGACGGTTATAAAGGTTTTGGCAGGTTCTCACGGTGCGCAGGCAGGATTTTTGGAAGGGGATATTGTAACCGCAGTGGGTGGAATTGTAGTACACAGCCTTGCGGATTACAACGAAGCGCAGAAATTTTTCAAAATGGGGGAGGTTGTGGAGTTTGACGTGACCCGAGGCGGAGGAACTATGAAAATTAGTGTAATGCTTGCGGAAGGATAAGAAAAATTGTAGCCGCACACGATGACACGCATTAATCCTTACATCAAAAAAAGGGGAGAGTTTTATGAAAAAACTAATTTCATTATTGCTAACTTTTGTATTGACTGCGGGTTTAATAACGCCTGTGTTTGCAAACGAACTTGAAAAGGAAAATAAAATTGCAGTGGATAAAGTTGAAATAAGCTTTGCGGTGGGGGACAGCACCCTAAAGATAAACGGACAGGATGTGACTGTTGAAACGCCGTATGTGGTTGATGGGACAACTCTGGTACCGATGAGGGTAATAAGTGAAAGCTTTGGCGCAGATGTGGGCTGGAATGGAGACACGAGAGAGGTTACAGTTACATATGGTGAGCTTGAGATAAAACTCACAATAGGCAGTAAAAGTGTATATGTAAATGGAAATGAGGAAGAGCTTCTGGCAGCCCCTGAAATTTCAGGAGGGAGTACAATGCTGCCTCTTAGATTTATAACCGAAAGCTTTGGTGCGGATGTTGGATATGAAGAAGAAACCGCAAGGATTACAGTTGTAAAGGAAATCACAAATTCAAACAGTATCAGGGACTATGCGGCAATACTAAAGAGATCCACAAAGCAGATGGTCGGGGACAGCTATCTGGGGTGGAGTATAAAGCGGCCCGCTGATTTTATGCTTGCTGAGAGGTCCTTTGACGGAAGGTACAATCAGTTTACCTCTAATTCCTCAGGTGCATATTATGGAATTTCTGTATTTGAGAAGGATGAGGTGGACGATGCAGATACAATATTGAAGTATTACAGGGAAATAGCATCCTCGTACTCCGCAATTGATATTGGGCAAAAGAAAAATAACGTGGGCACAGGATATACACATGTGCAGTTTAAAGACAGCGAAGATTATGTTGATTTTAGGACATACTACGCCGAAGAATATACATATCGGACTACCACCGTTGTACCGACATCGGATGGGCTTGCGGCGTTTAACAACCTTTGTGGGGTTGTTGACAGCTTTAGGTCGTCGTTTTTAGAAACTGAGACGGAGGATTTGTCGGATGTAAATGAAGAGGGCATGCGCACCTTCAATTCAAGGGAATATGATTTAAAAATTGATATCCCCGGGGAGCTTGCTATTGATGACAGCAATATGAGTGTTAACAGATTTTATTTTTACGGCTACAGTGAGGGTAATACTCCGATTGATTCGGTGAGGGTGGGTGTTTACTCAAATCAGGAAGGGCACACGTCGGATATATGGGTGGAAAATGACTATAAAAGAAATAAGGATATCGTAAATCAGGACTTTTCAAAGTTTGATACCATAAGCAAGACGGAGGTTGACGGTAAGCCTGCTCAGTTTTATTCGTATGAAATAAACTATAACGAAGAAACAACTCTTACCAAAGATATGTTTATTGATGCGGGGGATTACTTTTACAATGTTGCCGTGTCAGTTAAAAAGGAAGGCTCATGGGAAAGCGCTATGGACGCTATTTTTGGGTCTATAAAAATCGGTGAAATTGACAAAGATGAAATAGGAAAGCTGATAAGAATCGAGGAAACGGGGGATTTGAAGTTCGATGAATACATGGATGAGGAAAACAAATATTCCGTAAGTGTTCCCAGTACATGGATGCAGTATGATGTGGAAAATGGTTTCGTTGCATATGACACAGCCGGATTTATGGCAGTTGTGCAAAACACCACTGAGGGGTTGACTTTTAACGGCTTTATGAAAGAGTTGCCCATAATTTATAATGAGTACAAGTCAAATAAGAATATAGAGCTGATAAGCAAGGCATTTCAAACCCAATCCATAGGCGGCGGAAAGCTTACATATCATTTTATAGAGTACAAGCAAATTCTTGATGACGGGTCAAAGATAATGGTGAGAGAAGGGTATATCTATACCGTTGATAATATTTTTACAATAGAGGTCAGATGCGGCGAATTGTTTTATGGCGAAACCTTAAGGACTATTTTTGACAAGGTGGTAGCTTCGTTTAAGTTCCTGTAATAAAGTGTTTAAAAGACGGCGGCAAGGTTATAACCTTGCCGCATTTTTATATACGGGTTGCAGCACTCGCCTGTCGTCATGGCGCCGCACATCAAACCGGCGGGCGTTCAAGTGATATTCTGCCGATTTTTGCACCCCTAAATTCATCTAACAATACATTTGCACCCCGCTCGGTGTCAAACTCTCCGCCGCCTGCCAAAAACCCCCTTGCACGGCAAAGCGCCGTTAAAATGTCGGGGGCGCTCATATCTTTTGTATCTTTAAGTTTGTACCTTGCCTCAAGTTCGGCAGGGTAGTTGTCCCTTAAAAACTCCAAAAGCAGGGTGGCAAGTTCTTCCACATCGTACACCGCATCACGAACAGCACCTGAAAACGCAAGTTTTATACCCGTCTCGGGGTCATCAAACTTATGCCAAAGTATACCTGGAGTATCCAAAAGCTCAAGCGAGCGAAGCCCAATCCATTGTTTTCCCGTTGTAACCCCCGGGCGGTCACCCGTTTTAGCACTTTTCCTGCCGGAAAGGCTGTTTATAAAGGTAGACTTGCCGGAGTTTGGAACACCTGCAACCATAACTCTTATAACCCTGCCCGTTTGTCCGCGTTCGCGCCATCGTTTAAGCGTTTCCGACAGTGCCGATGAAATCGCCCGATAAACAGGGTCATACACCCTCGTATCCCGACTGTTTGTAAACAAAACAGGTATGTTTTGCGATGCAAAATAATTTGCCCACTCGGCATTCACCTTCTCATCGGCAATATCCGCCTTATTTAAAACGAGAATTCGGGGTTTTGATGCTATAAGCTCATTCAAAAGAGGACCTCGGCTGGAACTTGGCAAGCGGGCATCCGCTATTTCAAGAACACAATCCACAAGCTTTAAATTCTCCGCAATAAGTCTGCGGGTTTTTGTCATATGCCCCGGGAACCATTGGATATTCATTTCAATGTCCCTATTTGAGAAAGCGGCCACACCCTAAACACTGCCTTTCCCATAATCGCATCAAAGGATATATAACCAACATCCGCTCTTCTGCTGTCATGACTGTTCATCCTGTTGTCACCCATTACAAAAACATGATTTTCGGGTACAGTAAACTGACTTGCACCGCTTGTGGTTTTATTGTTTATATACGGCTCGTCAAGCTCATCCCCGTCAACATACACTTTCCCCGTTGAATTGTCTATAAAAATCTCCTGCCCGGGCATACCTATTATACGCTTAACATAAGGCTCTCTCCCGTTTGGCGGATGAAATATCACAATATCACCCGACTGTGGTTTATACCCAAGGCGCACAACCACAAGCCGCTCGGCATTTTGCAGGGTGGGAACCATGGAAGTACCGTCAACCCTCACAAGGGTAACAACATAATTTTTAAGTATCAAAGCGACAATAATCGCTATGACTATGGAGCTGACCCACTCAAAAATCTCTTTTTTCAAGTCAAATCCTTTTTCGGCGACGACCCCTGTTACCTCTCTGGTTTCAGAGGCCTCACGGTCGAATTCATTATTATCGTGCATAAAAACTCCCCCTAAACAAAAAGGGACTTTCGTCCCGTTTTTGCGTTTAAAGTAACTCTTTTACCTTGGCGGCCCGACCTACCTTGTCGCGCAGATAATAAAGCTTTGACCTTCTGATTTTACCGTGACGAACAACATCAATTTTGTGAATATTGGGTGAATGAAGAGGAAAAATTTTCTCGACACCAACACCTGAAGCAATTCTACGGACTGTTATGGTTGTAGCAATTCCGCCATTTTTTTTGGCAATAAGTGTGCCCTCAAAAATCTGAATTCTTTCACGACTACCCTCTTTAACTTTGATGTGAACCTTCAGCATATCACCTATTCTAAGTTGTGGAAGGTCATCCCTGAGCTGTTCTTTTGTTACGGCGCTTAATATATCCATTTAAGCAAACCCCTTTCTTCATAGGCGTTCATGGATGCATAAAAGCTCTCAGAGGAACACCAGTATTAACTACAATAATATACCACACATCCGCTAAAATTACAAGACCTTTTTACTTTTTTTATGCAAAAGAATATATTATGAAAAAAACTTAAATTATCTTGACCTATTTCCTAAAACAATATATAATGAACAATAATAATTGAATATATCTTTTTGTGACCCTGCGGCGCATAAAAAGTCCGCAGGGGTGGACAAGGGAATCGGGTGAGAACCCCGGACGGTAACCGCCGCTGTATGCGCCGATAATCAACGCTCGTTGACGAAAGTCAGTCACTGGGAAACTGGGAAGGCAGAGCTTGATTGGCAGATATATTGTCTGCTAAAGCGTGAGTCAGAAGACCTACAAGAAGAAACGTTGTTTGCCCTGTTATTGAACAGGGTTAAGCGCTATTTTGCAGGAATACGGCTGTAATAATCATTTTTTGATTATTACAGCCGTTTTTATGTTATGGGAAATTGCGCTTACCTTGAAAAATTCTATTGGTGCAGCATGCATCGGAAAGGAAGATTTATGAATATTTTAATGCCAAAACGCAGAAAAGTTTTAAGTATGCTTCTTGCACTCATAATGTGCCTGTCCATACTACCATCAGGTTTCGCTTTTGCAGAGGATAGTGGGGAAACATATACTCTCACCTTTGCGGCAACAGGCAATCCCAGGGCGGTGAGCGGTGAAGAGGTGACCTTTACCGAACTCTTTAACGACGAGGTGACGTTCAGAGGGCAGGTAGTGGGTCGTTACGTTACCGGTCCGGTGTACGGCACGCCTTCGCCCATCGACAAAGTAAGTGACCAATTATCCTATGAAATATCAGCCGATACACAAACTGCGTTTGCGTCGAATTCATTAGATTTTGCACTACAGACGCAAGGTGCGGAAAAAGGGATAATGTCCGCTACCGGTGGCAGTATTCACGGTCAGAGAATTCTGCCTGCGAACGGCAAACCCCATACGCTGCAAGGGCTTCAATCAATTACCGTTACGGCGGGTGAACAATCAGGAACCATTGAATTACCGTCACTGCCCACAGGGAGCGGAGGATACCCTGAAGGAACGGTGCTGGATATGGGTGAAAACGGTTCTATCAGTGTGTATGT
>CAZNYY010000087.1:0-7907 GCA_964577335.1 uncultured Oscillospiraceae bacterium
AGCGTGTTGCAATAGCGGGGGTTATTGCAATGCTGCCGTCGTGCATTGTGCTGGACGAGCCTACCGCAATGCTTGACCCTCGTGGCAGAAACGAAGTTATGAATGCCGTGAAACGCCTAAACCACGACCATGGTATGACCGTGGTTTTAATTACGCATTTCATGGAGGAGGCAGCAGAGGCGGATAGGGTGCTTATTATGGACAACGGCTCGCTTATTATGGACGGAACCCCCCGTGAGGTGCTGACCCGTGCGGAAAAACTCAAAGCCATGCGGCTTGACGTGCCGCAGGTGACGGAGCTTATGCAGGGACTTCGCGCTCGGGGTATAAATGTGCGGGGTGACATAATAGACATTGAAGAATGCGCACAGGAAATTATGCGGGAAGTAAACGGGGGCGGAAAGTCTGTATGATTGAAGTTAAAAATGCAAGTTATGTATACTCCGCAGGCGGACCTTTTGAAAAGGAAGCGTTGTCGGGTGTTGACCTACGAATTGAAAGTGGAGAATTTTGCGGGCTTATAGGGCACACGGGTTCGGGAAAAAGCACTTTGGTTCAGCTAATTGCAGGGCTTATAAGGCCCACAAACGGGCAAATTTTGATAGACGGTATCGACATTGGCAAAAAAGGTGCGAGGGGAGGCGAGTTAAAGGGACGTGTGGGTCTTGTTTTTCAGTATCCCGAGCATCAGCTTTTTGAGGAAACTGTGATAAAAGACGTGTGTTTTGGTCCCCTAAACCTTGGCTTTTCCCCCGAGGAGGCACGTTCTCGTGCATCCGCCGCCTTGCAAACGGTGGGTATCCCCGAGGCTCTTTATGAAAAATCACCCTTTGATATTTCGGGCGGGCAAAAACGAAGGGTTGCGGTTTCGGGGGTTTTAGCGATGGAACCTTCGGTTTTAATTTTGGACGAGCCGACTGCAGGGCTTGACCCGGCGGGGCGTGAAGATATTTTAAACAGTATTAAAGAACTTCACCGTACAAAGAAAATAACGGTAATTTTAGTGTCCCACAGTATGGAGGATATCGCCCGCTCCGCTTCAAGAATTATTGTTATGAACAACGGAAAAGTTGCGGAGGACGGGGATGTAAACTATGTGTTCTCACGCCATGAAAAGCTTTCGTCAATGGGACTTTCAATCCCACAAATTGGGCGGCTGATGCTGCGCCTTGGCGAGATGGGGCTGGACGTTCCTAAAGATATCTATACAGTTAGTGGTGCGGCGGAGTACCTTACAGAACTTATAGGAGGTAAAAATGCTTAGAGATATAACCCTCGGTCAATATTTTCCGGGGGAATCCATTATACATCTTCTTGACCCAAGGGTTAAAATTTTGTGGACATTTTTTTATATGATTGTATTGTTCTTGGTGCCCGATTTGTGGGGCTTTTTGGTGTTTTTCATCTTTACAGCATGGGTTGTGCATACGTCAAAAATTAAAGTTGTGCATATAATACGGGGCTTAAAACCCCTGTGGTTTTTGCTGATTTTCACTGCAGTTATCAATGTTTTTATGACGCCCGGTGAAAAGCTGTTCTCGCTTTGGGGCATCACCGCCACAAAGGATGGTTTGTACCTTGCAACATATATGTCGCTTCGCCTTATGTTTTTGGTGGCGGGAACATCTCTTTTAACCTTCACCACCTCCCCCATCATGCTGACCGACGGAATTGAAAGGCTTTTGGCACCGTTTTCAAAAATTGGTGTGCCGGGGCATGAAATTGCCATGATGATGACCATTGCAATACGCTTTATCCCTACAATACTTGAGGAAACCGATAAAATAATGAAAGCGCAAATGGCAAGGGGGGCGGAGTTTGACGGCACAAACCTGATAAAAAAAGCAAAGGCTATGATACCGCTTTTAGTGCCCCTTTTTATAAATGCTTTCAGACGTGCGGACGACCTTGCAACCGCCATGGAATGCCGTTGCTACAACGGCGGTGAAAACCGTACCAGACTTAAACAGTTAAAATATACAAGGCTTGACCTGTATGCGGCGGCGGCGGCTCCCCTGCTGATGATTGCAGTGCTTTTGTCAAAATTCATATCCGCATCCTGATGGAGGGTAGTTTTAGAGAAATGAAAAATATTAGGATAGACCTTATGTTTGACGGGACGGCGTACCACGGGTTTCAGCGCCAAAAAAATGCAATAACCGTTCAGGAATGCCTTGAAAAGGCGATTTTGAATGTTACGGGCACATTTTCTCCCATAACGGGTTGCAGCCGCACTGATGCGGGGGTTCACGCAATGAACTACACCGCAAATTTTCGCAGTGAAACCAAAATCCCCCGTGACAGGCTGCCGCTGGCGCTTAACCAATCGCTTGCGGACGATATACGGGTACTGGCGGCTATGGATGTGCAGGACGATTTTAATGCAAGAAAATCTGCTCTCCACAAAACCTATGTCTATAAAATCCGCACATACAGGATACAAAATGTTTTTTGGAGGGGATACAGTTGGCACCGTCCAAACCTTAAACACCCCGAAAAAATGGTTGATGCGGCAAAATATTTTTTGGGCAGACAGGATTTTCGCTCGTTTATGGCGGCGGGTTCTCCCGTTTTGTCAACAGTGCGGGAAATACGAAAAATAGAGGTTATAGTTTCGGATAATGAAATTGATATTGAGGTTTGTGCCGACGGGTTTTTATATAATATGGTGCGGATAATTGCGGGAACGCTTGTATATGTTGGAGAGGGAAAAATCGCCCCCGACGAGATACCCGATATAATACAAAGCGGCGACAGGCGACGGGCGGGGATTACTGCTCCCCCGCAGGGTCTTTTTTTGAAAAATATTGTTTATGGGCGGTGTGAAAATGGGTAAAGTTATACAGCTTAAAAGAAAAATAAGCACGGGGAGTATTCTTTTACTGGCGGCAGCTATAATTTTGGCGGCGGCATTTGCTTTCGCAAACAGGGCAAGCATTGTTGACGGTTTTTCCTCATCATCATCTGCCGAGGCGATGAGCCTTGACAGCTCTGTTACATATAAATTTAAAAAGTTTGACGGGGGGCTTGCGGTCTGCGGCAGTGATTTGCTCGCAACCGTGCAGCCAAGCGGCGGCGCAGGATGGACGGTTGCCCTAAACTCAAAAAATTATATGATTGCGGCAGAAGGCAATTATGTTTTGGCATTTGAAACGGGCGGCAGAAAAATTTCCCTTTTTTCTGACGGCAAGGAAGTATTCCGCATTGAAACCGAAAACGATATTATAACCGCAAATGTCAGCCGGAGCGGTGTTGTGGCGGTTGCGACAAAGGAAAAGGGGTTTCGTTCACAGGTGCTTGTTTACAAGCCCTCGGGGGAGCAGATATATGAATGGCATTCCGTAAACTATTATGTTGTTGATATAGCTGTAACATCTTCTGCTATGGCGGTGGCAGGGCTAAATTCGGACGACGCCTCCTCAATGAGCTATATTTTGCTGTTTTCTTTTAATTCGTCGGATTACAAAACCGTAAATGGTGGTAATGACAACCTTGTCGGCACCATAAAATATATAGACGATGGTGTTTTAGCGGTGGGCGACCGTGAATGTACATACATAAAAAAGAACGGCGAAATAGCATGGAGCATTTCCTACGGAGGGCGCACTTTGCAAGGATTTACCGTTACAGACGGAGGGCACACCGCATTGGCGCTTACAAAAAGCTCTATGGAAGGGTATTTCGGTGGGTCGGTTATTGAGGTTTACAGCAAAAACGGAAAAACAAGGGGCAGCTTTGAAACAGGCGGACAAATAAATTATATTGATACGGACGGCGGAAGAATACTGGTAAATACCGAAACGGGTGCAGAAATTTTAAACGGCAGAGGGGAAACCCTAAAATCTGTTTCGTTCCCGAGAAACCCCCGTGAATGTTTTTTAACGGAGGGCGGCAAAAAAATATTTATGATAGCCGGGAACAAAATTGAGGTTATGGGTTTGTAAACACCGCATATCTTATCCGCCCGCTGATAAGATATATTTTACTTTTTGCGGGCAGAAGGAGTGTAAGATTTAATGCTGCTTGATATAATTTTTTTAGGTCTAATTTTAGTTATGGCAATAAGGGGACGCTCGCGGGGGTTTGTAAAAAGTCTGCTTGGTTTTGCCACAATATTTTTGGCGATAGTAATTACAATGACACTAAACGGACCCTTTACGGAAATTATGGCGAAAACACCGGTATACGATGCGCTAAGGGCGAAAACCGTGCTGAATGTTAACCCCTCGGGTTCTACGGGACCGGACAATGCTTTCAGGGATATTTTGGATGATGCCGCCGCCGCCATGAGCGGCACCGTTAACGAGTTTACCGATAATGTTGCAAAATCTGTTTTATCTTTGGTGATTTCGGTAATACTGTTTATTGTGTCCCTTATAGTAATAAGCATGGCAACACGGTTTTTGGACAGTATATTCAAACTCCCGGGGCTTAATTTCTTAAACTCCGTCGGGGGTGCGGTATGGGGTGTTTTAAACGCCGTTGTTATATCCTATATACTTCTTGCTTTTGTTAGCATACTTAGGGTTATAAACGGCTCTACCCTTTTTGCAAAACTGCTTGAAAATTCCATCATAGTAATAAGGATGTATGAAAACAACCCTGTATTTAAATTTTTTATATAAAGGAACGGTAAAAACATGAAAGACAAAATAGTAAGGGGATTAACGGGTGACGGGGCGGTGCGTGCTTTTGCAGCCGTTACAACAAATCTTGCAAACGAGGCACACCGCCTTCATAAAACCATGCCCATAGCCACCGCCGCACTGGGAAGAACTTTGACCGCAGCCGCTATAATGGGCAGTATGCTAAAGGGCGAGAATGACACGATAACCCTTCAGATTAAAGGCGGCGGCCCTATCGGAAATATTGTTGCGGTAAGCGACAGCAGTTCGAATGTACGGGGTTATGTGGACAATCCCTTGGTTGATTTGCCCCGTAAAAACGGCAAACTTGATGTGGGCGGTGCCGTCGGTCGAGACGGTCTTTTAGGGGTTATAAGAGATTTTGGGCTAAAAGAGCCGTATGTAGGGCAAACCCGCCTTGCCACGGGTGAGATTGGCGATGACATTGCGCTGTACTTCGCCCAGTCGGAGCAGGTTCCCTCGGTGGTCGCACTTGGGGTTTTGGTTGATAGGGATTACAGTGTGGCGGCATCCGGCGGAATTATAGCACAAATTATGCCGGGGGCTGATAATTCGCATACAGAAACCTTGGAAAAAATGGCGGCAAATTTGCCCCCTGTGTCAACCCTTATAAACGAGGGGGCAACGGCGGAGGACCTCATGGGCATGGCGCTTGGCAGTTTTTCCTCTTACACCATGCAGGAGCAGCCCGCAAATTACCTTTGCACTTGCAGTGAAGGGCGGATTGAGGCAACCCTAAAAAGCCTCGGACGTGACGAAATTGAGGATATGATAAAAGAGCAGGGCGGTGCCGAGCTGATTTGCCATTTCTGTAACAAAGCCTATAATTTCTCTGAAAATAAACTTATGCAATTGATTGAAAACTTGCACTAACGGTACACCCCCATAATATTATGGTATATAGCCAAACACAAAAACAATTATGGGGGTTGATAATTTTGTCTGTAAGGCACATGTTTGCGGGCGTTAATTCGCCTTACGGTTTTTACTCGAACTTTAATTTTATTGCAGATGATGCAAAATGCAAAAGAAAAGTTTATTTGAAGGGAGGTCCCGGAACAGGGAAATCCACCTTGATTAAAAAGATTTTGTCAGAAGCGGAGGATGACGGTTATGATTGTGAACTTTTTCACTGCTCATCGGATGCACAGTCCGCAGACGGACTGTACCTTCCCCAACTTCGGACGGCGGTTGTTGATGCTACCGCACCGCATAGTGCCGACCCGACATATCCCGGCTTTACGGGGGAAATATATAATGCGGGGGAGTACATAAACCATGACAAACTTTTAGAGGACGGAGAAAAAATACTGTTTTACAATGACGAAAAGAGGGCGGCGTTTCGCCGTGCATACAGTTTTCTTTCGGCGGCAGGTGCCGTTTTGTCAAATATCTGTGAAAATGCGGGAAGGCGGATGGACCCCCGCTGTATTTCAATTGAATCGGAGAGGTTGGTAAAAAAACTTTTTGGGAATATTGATTCAGCCCGTGAAGGCAATGTGCGAAAGCTTTTTTTAAGCGCTGTTTGCCCCGACGGGTTTGTAAATTTTGCGGAGTCGCTGTTTGCATCTTGCAATGTTGTGGCAATAAAAGGGTGTTGGGGGCCTCCGCTGCTTGTCGAGCGCATAATGCATGCGGCCCTGTACAAGGGGCTGGATGTTGAGGCTTATTACTGTCCCCTAAATCCAAGTGACAGGGTAGAGCATATTATAATCCCCGAAATTAAGGTTGCGTTTACAACATATAATTATTACCACCACTATGTGGGGGATGAGATTATTGACCTTGAATATTATCATGACGGGAAAACAACCGAAGGGCTTGATGAGGACTGCATAATGGCGGAGCAGCTGCTTGAGCGGGCTGTTGTGTCACTTACGGCAGCAAAAGAAGCGCATAGGTTTTTAGAGCGTATTTACACCCCAGCCATGGATTTTACGGCGCTTGAGCGCAGCTCACGCGCACTTATAAAAAACATTTTTGAATGAAGGGAACGTGGAGGATGAAAATTTTTGAAATTATCGAAGCGGTAGAAACTTATGCACCGACGGAACTTGCGGAGGATTTTGACAATGTGGGGCTTTTAATCGGAGACGGCAATCGTGATGTGGGCGATGTTTTACTGACGCTTGATGTCGATATTGAAGTGGCGAAGGAGGCAAAAAAACTGGGTGCGGGGCTTATAATAAGCCACCATCCGGTAATTTTTGAGCCGCTGAAGCAAATAAACACCTCAACCCCCTCGGGCAGACTTATAATGTACCTGATAGAAAATAAAATATCCGTTTATTCTGCACACACAAATCTTGACACAGCTGCCGGCGGGCTTAATGATTTGCTTGCGGCGCTTATAAAGCTTGAGAATACCTCTCCCCTGCTCCCCTTGGAAAACGGCATGGGGCTTGGGCGTGTCGGAACTCTACCCGCCAAAATGACTGTGGCTGAGCTTGCGGAGAAATTAAAGCAGCTGTTTGGCATACCCGCTGTGCGTTTTACGGGGGATGCGTCTGATATGGTGGAGCGTGTCGCCCTTTGTTCGGGCGGGGGCGGCTCTCTTGTTGATGCGGCTGTAAAAAGCGGTGCCCAGGTATATATATCGGGCGATATTAAGTACAATGCCGCAAGGGATGCGCTTTGCGAGGGCATGAGGATAATTGAAATAGGGCATTATGAAAGTGAAATTTTGGCGGCAGACCTGTTCTCCAAAATTATATCCGACAGTTTGGGTGATGGCGTGCGTACACATATTACAAAGGCAAACACAAATGTTTTTGGCAATTTTCTATGATGCTTGACGAAAATCCTCCTATGTGTTAAACTATAAAATGCGAGTAAGCCAGACAATCGCGGCGGCCTTTGGCCGGCGAGGAAAGTCCGAGCTCCATAGGACGAGGGTGCCAGGTAACGCCTGGTGGAGGCGACTCTAAGGATAGTGCAACAGAAAATAACCGCCCGTTTTACGGGTAAGGATGGAACGGTGAGGTAAGAGCTCACCAGCGGTATGGCGACATATCGGCTATGTAAACCCCACCTGGAGCAACACCTTAATGGGAGTGTTAAGCCTGTCCGGCAATATCCCGGGTTGGTGGCTAAAGCCCCACAGCGATGTGTGGCGTAGATAGATGGTTGTCAAATACAGAACTCGGCTTATAGACTTACTCGTACCACATAAATACAGGGGTTTCGTGCCCCTGTATTTTTATTTGCCCCCCATTTGCCCCTCAAATAAATCAAGAATATTTTTTAAATTAAATTGCCATA
>CAZNYY010000088.1:0-7901 GCA_964577335.1 uncultured Oscillospiraceae bacterium
GCCATTTGCCGCTGTACTGACAATTTTATTATCTACACTTGTGTGCCCCGGGAAAAACGTAATCCCCTCGGGGTTATCCTCCCTTACAACTGCCATACGTCCGGGGGTTCCTTCGGGAGAGTCATAAAACACACCGTCCACAGGGCTGAAGTCCATTGAATATGCGGAGTTCCCCAGCACCTCGCCGGGACTAAGCGCAAACGCAGGACCGTCTATGGGTGTTAGCTTAATGTTGTCTGCCAATACAGCCCTTAAATCTGTAACGTGGCTGCCTCTGACTTCAATGGCGCTAAGCCCCTGGGCAAAGTTTCCGAAACCCGATTCAATCTTCGTGGATATCTCTCTTCTTGCACCCACGCCTTCTATTACGGCATTAATGGTTCCGTACATAAAATCAAAATCCACTGTTATATGCACCCAGTTGCCCGAACTTGAGGCGGGCAGCCGTTGGGCTGTTTTGGATATGCCGCCGGCTTCTTCCTCGGTGGTATTTTGGTTGGTGAGATTCATTCCAAAAGCATCCCAAAAGCATAATGCGCCGCTGCCCCTTGCATCGGTGGTGCTTGAAGGTTTGCCGTAAAAGTTCAATACTTGACCGCCTATGTGAAAGCTGAAAAAGTATCCGCCCGTAGGGCTTTGCGAGCTTATAGGTTCCCCTAAACTATTATAACTCTGCCATTTCCAGTCAAATTCAACTCTGTATTTTCGATAGCTGTCATCCGGTCCGCCATAAGTTGTAGGCAGTTCTATTTTAACCACGGGAGGGGTGCCCCCATCTACTCCCCCGGGGTTCATCAGCTTTAATGCATGGTCATCTACTGCACCGCTCGAACCCGTGTTTATATCATTTTCTTCACTGCCCTTTGAAAATGCGGCATAATAGTTTTCATTGCCGACATTTGCCGTAACCCTGGAATTATTACCGTCTGCCTCGGTGCTTATTATTTTATCATCTGCATTTGTGTGCCCCGGGAAAAAGGTTATCTCCTCGGGGTTATCCTCCCTTGCAACTTCCATACGCCCGGGGGTTCCTTCGGGAGAGTCGTAAAACACCCCGTCCTCCGGGCTGAAGTCCATTAAATATACAGGCTCCAGCAATTCATCCCAATCCTTCACGGGAACACTTGCCGCAGGCACCGATATTGCGGATACCCCTAAAAACAAGCACATTGCAACAGTGATACATAACATTCTTTTCATTCTTTTCATTTTTTTCATTTCTTTACCCTTTCCGCTAATATAGCCTTTATTTTTTAGATATACGCATTATGTAGTGTCAGCACAGTACAAACACACCGTTGGATTTGGCTTGGATGTTCTTTCGCAAATAATTTCGACCTTTATAAACCCACCCCCCTTATTTGGTTTTTTATTATCTGTTGTTATAACGGGTTAGCGCATCTTGATAAATTTGCAACAATTCATCGCACCCCATTTGCCTTATGTTGTCAACAAACTGTTCATAGACACTAAAGTCCGCTTCTCCCACAATAAACTTTATGGACCATTCATTATTGTAAGTATTTATGGCACTCTCCAATGATGAGAGCTTTGCCGCCTCATTGTTTGTAAACGAAAGGTTGGGCGAAATATAGTATTTAACATCGCTCCAAAGTGCGGCGGCTTCACGTTGCTGCGGCCATCTTAAATATTGTTCATAATATCTCTTGTCATGTACAAAAGGTCCCCCGTAGCTTGACGCCATATAGTTGAACATAGCGGTCGGCATATCCCATCCGTTTTCATTTTCTAAAATTGTATCGGTGTATTTCGGATACCCGTCAACAAGATTGTAAGAAACCCCTTCTTCTCCGAAATTCCAAAACATATGTCCCTCTTCGCCATACCCGTAATCTAAAAACCCTACGGCACTTTCTGGGTTTTCACATTTGTTTGTTATAAGCACTTTTGTGGACACAATATGACCCAAGCGCCCAAATACAGGTTGGGTACCCTTTTCCAATACCGGATATTTTGTTCCCGAAATCACTGCGTCCGGATTTGATTTCTGAAATTCGCTTAAAAATATTCCCAGCTTACCGCCCCCTCCGCCTGCCCATGCCCCTGCACGTCCCCCCAATATTTTAGCATCTACCATCTTGTTTTCCTGGGTGTAGAAATCAGGGTCAAGCAGCCCTTCCTTATACCAGCGGTTTAAAAGCATCAAATAATCCTTATACTCTTCCTCTAAATAGGCGCAGTGCATTACTCCGTCCACTTCATAGAACCTGCCGCCTATTTCGTATGCCCCTTTAAATATGGCAGACCCTGCAAAAGGGTCCTCCATGCTAAGTGTTAAGGGGAACTCGACACCTCGGGCTTTAAATACCCGCAGGGTGTTCTCCCATTCGTCAATGGTTTCGGGCAGCGGCAAACCAAGCTCGTCCAGCCAGTCCTTTCTTATTTGCGGGCCATACCAACATATAAGAAATGCATCATCACTCAAAAGAGGAAAATGGTCAAACGTGCCGTCATCCTCGGTCACCGCTTTTCTGTAATTTTCGTTTTCGCTGAGAACTTTCATGAGGTTAGGTGCTGATTTTTTTATTAAACTTGTCAAATCTAAAAACACCCCGTCTCTGTCTCTGTGTTTCGTGCTTTGCGAAATCAAGTCAGTATGCTTTCCGGAAGCAATCATCAAGTTCAAACTTTCCGTTTCCTTCCCTTCGGGAGGATGAATAAATTCAATCTCCACCCCCGTACGCTCCTGCAATTTTTTATAAAATTCAAGTTCTCCATAATTAGAAGCAATGCGTGACGCCGTCCCGTGCATAGACGCCCACCATGACAATTTAACCCTGCCATTGTCATAAACTGCGGCTTCCTTTTTCATGCAGCTTCCTAATATAATCACTGTCAAAACGGCTGATATCAACCCCGCCGCAAGTCTTGTTGCCCTCATCTTAATCACTCCCAAAAGGTCCATTGTATATCGCATTTTAAGTACAATATATAAGCAAAACCTCCTCATGTCAACGTTCAAATTCAGACATTTGAACAAATTCAGACATTTTACTCGCTGAAATTGTAATCTATTGTTATTTTACGGTTGACAGAACGGCGGATATATAATAATATATTGAAGAGAATAGGAGGAGGGCTTTATTGTCCGCACGAAATATACATGTTTGAAAAATCTCTTGTCATTAATTCACTCCGCAGATAAGGGGTTTTAATTAATTATTTATGCATTATTTATGCCGATGCGGGGCGGCGGAATGGAGATTATTATGTTTGATTTACATGGCCGCGTTGCGGTAGTTACGGGCGCTTCATCAGGCTTGGGATTGCAGATGTCCATGGGGTTTGCAAAGCAGGGGGCAGATTTGGTTATTATGGCCAGACGAATTGAAAAGCTTGAAAAGGTGGCAGACGAAGTTAGGGCTTTGGGCGTCAGATGTTTGCCCATAAAATGCGATGTTACCGATACAGATGCAGTTAATAAAGCTGCTAAAGAAGCAATTGATTACTACGGCAAGGTTGATATTCTGGTAAATAATGCGGGAGCATCTAAAAACGCCGGTGTGCTTGAAATGACTGATGAAGAATGGGATTTTACGGTGCAGGCAGACATGACAAGTGTTTTTAAAGTTACAAGGGCTTTCTCAAATTATATGGTTGAAAAAAGGTATGGAAGAATAATTAATATTGCTTCTATTTATGGGCAGGTTGGTAATACGGCTATGGATACGGTTGCATACCATTCGTCAAAAGGCGGTGTTATCAACTTTACAAGGGCCGTTGCAGCTGAACTTGCTAAGTACAATATAACTTGCAATACAATAAGCCCCGGGTATTTTGAAACGGAGCTTACTTCCGACACATTAAAAACAGAGGCCTTCACAAACTTTATGAAAGCATCTGTTCCCCTTGGCCGCTATGGTCATGAGGGGGAACTAAATCCTGCGGCTATATTCCTGGCAAGTGATGAGGCTTCTTACATCACGGGTCAAAATATAAAGGTAGACGGTGGATATACATCGGTATAATCTTACGCCAAAATGCCTCAGAAACTGTATGTTTCTGAGGCATTTTTAAATTTAATATTTATATGGTGTAAAAAAATACAGCTTGGTATCCACCACTTGCATTTAATTCTTTGTCAACCGGCGGTTGCGCAGTATAATGGAATGTAAAATATTATAAGAATTGTTAATTCTGTATGCCTAAAGCTCAAACTTAATTTCATTATCCCCTATAAAAAAACTAACCTCAAAATTCTTTAGTTTAAGCGGTATTTTGGGTGTTATAGCTTTTAATTTTCCGCCTTGCAGTTTAATGCCTGCAATATCTTCAATAATTAATATAATCGGTGCGCTTGCCCATGGATGACAAAGGCTTGTATTCCATTTTTGTTCTTTTCCCCATGCCTCGAAACATGCAGTGGCACCTTCTTTTATCATTTGTGCCCACGAATGTTCATTGTCTGCTGTAATAAAATCGTATACGGTATTATGCTCGCCCACGGAGGCTAAAGCCTTTAATACAAAATATGAAAAGAATACTCCGCAACACAGACCTTTTTCTTTTATAAATTTTACTATGAAATCATTTGCCTGCTCATAACTTAGTCCGTAATACAAGGGCAATGCATTTGAATGCAGGGCGCTATGGCTTGAAACTTCGCTATCCTTATAAAGTCTGCTTTCTTCGGAGAAAAACACTTTGTGAAATGTATTTTTAAATGCGGCTATTTCATATTTGTCCTCAAATCCAAGTATATTTCTAATCTCGTTTACATTTTTCATGGCTCCGTAATAATATGCGTTAATAATATTGTGGCAACCCAGGCCTACAGGTTGTGACAAATCAAAGTCATAACCATCACGCAAATTTTGAGGCCAGTCCACCAAGTTCCATTTTCCCGTTACATTTTCAAGCAGACCGTCTTTCCTTTCGTAATTTCTAAAGTATGATATTACGCCCTCCGCCACAGGAAGAAGTTGTTTTAATAATTCCAAGTCACCCGTAAGATTATAATAGTTTAAAAGCTGCAGAGGATATAATAGTGAATAATCAGCAATCTCCTGCATGAAGGAACACGGCGCAACCGCCATTAACCCCTCACAAATGTTTGAGGTGTTTGCAAAGTCTGTCAACGCTTTTTTATATAGGCGATAGTCCCCTGTAATATATGTATGTGAAACAGCGGTAACAGTTAAGTCGCCTAAGTACTGACCTTTTTCCCTTGTAGGGCAATCCAAAAAACCCTCCTGGGAAGAAATAATAGTGGCATTTTCACAAATCTCCCAAATCTTGTTAAGTGTTTCATCCGACGATGTAAATTTAGCCTTATTTTTCACAGGATAATGCCTTACAACTGCCGTAAAATCACTCGGTTTTATGTTTTTATTGTCTGTTTTTACTTCAACATACCTAAAGCCCTTATAATCGTAATTTTCAACGGTATTACCCTTCGTTATTATCCATGTTTCATCATAAGATACATTGCACCGCATATTAAACCTTACTCTGCCCGTTTTATCCAACTCTTCGCCGCATTTTATTCTAACTTCGGCATCTTCTCCTGCCCGTAATTTAATACCCGCTGTTATTTCTCTTCCAAAATCCAGTATAAAGCCATCTTCCGAATAAGTAACACATTTCGGTTCAAGCTCGTAGACACATACGGTCGGGGTTATTTGCTCTATTAATTCATGGTCATCATTTTCTTTAATTCGGGCATTTTCCCAAGCTTCATCATCAAATTCAAATTGCGTCCATCCAATTGTGTATTCCCTCATATCAATATTTTCGGAAAACTGTGTATCATAACCCAACTTGCAATCTGATTTAAATGCTGTTTCATGTTTGTAACGCCATGTTTCGTCCGTATATAATAATATCTCGTCATCCGTATATAGTTTGGCATAAAGCCCCTGCCTTAAATCGCCGCTATTAAAAGCCCTGTTAACCAGCCCTTGATAATAGCAGTGTACAGCAATTACATTTTTCCCTTCCCGTAAGTACTTTGTTATATCATATTTGTTATAATTGTATACGTCAAAATATGACTGGGCAGGTCCCTGACCTATGAAAGTGCCGTTTATATAAAGTTTATAATAATCATCAGCGGTAATATCTAAAGTGTATGTTGAGTTAGTCTGTGCCAAATTAAAGGTTTTTCTAAACAAAGTGTGCAAGTTTTCATGTGGGTCTGTTACTGCCTTATTCTCTTTTGATATTTTTATCGGAAGAACATCTTTAAACTCTTTACTGCATATCCAGTTTTTCATAATTGCCATTCCCCCTTTGGCTTTATTTCAATCTTTTCATAACCTTGCAATAATCGAAACATATCATAATTTACTTCTGCTTGTCAATCAAAATACAAATATTATTCCCGCTGTAATTTCGGTTACGCTATAAGCCAAGCCAGCCTCAAAATTGTCTTGACATATCCCCGAAAATAGTGTTTAATAGATATTAACATATTGAATACATCTTTTTGTGGCCCTGCGGCGCATACAAAGTCCGCAGGGGTGAACAAGGGAATCGGGTGAGAACCCCCACGGTGCCGCCGCTGTATGCGCCGATAACCAATGCTTGTTGACGAAAGTCAGCCACTGGGAAACTGGGAAGGCAGAGCTTGGTTGGCAGATGTCTGCCAAAGCGTGAGTCAGAAGACCTACAAGAAGAATTTTGCTTGCCCCGCCGCCCGGCGGGTACAAGTGTTGTTTTTTTTGCAGGAATACGGCTGCAGCAATCAATGTCTGATTGCTGTGGTCGTTTTTTGTTTGGCATATAGGAGGTTTGGCAGATGGGAATTTAATAAAGATAATGGATACAAGTTTCATTCGTAGAATTATATAACAAAGGAGTGTCAAATAATGAAAATACAAAAAACAAATAAGGTAATATCATTGATGCTATCGGTTTTGATGTTGCTTTCATTCTTTCCGAATGCAGCATTAGCGGAGTATAGTTCGCTTGCTCCGATTGATGTTAGAGTGCGCATTGAGGGCTACGGCAAAACCCATATCGCTTATACCGATGTCAATGTGACTAATTTTGACTTTTCAGATTATGGACTGAATATAAGCGGTGTTGCGGAGAACACAATCACACCTCTGCACGCTCTTATTCAGTTGTTGGCTGATAAGGGGCATGATATTGACAGCACTACAATTTCGCTTGCATCGTCAGGCATGATTATGGGCATTTTTGGGGAAGGGGACTCGTATCACTCGTGGATGTACTCTGTAAACGGCGAAATGCCCACAGGTGAAAATGGTTCGGTTACGCAGTTTGCGCTTCAAGAACAAGACTCCATTGTATTTTTCTGCGTGGACTGGATGTACGGCTATCAAAGCTGGTTTGATAAGGAAGAGGCAGAAATTACCGTGGGTGACAGTGTGGAACTTACACTTTCGGGCATAAACCTGATGAACTGGATGTTTTATGAGGATGACACCGTAGAAGCAATTGAAGGGGCCCGGTTGTATATAACCGATGATACGAACACGGTTCACGCTGCCAACGTTATAACGGATGAGGACGGTAAAGCCGCTCTTACCTTTGATATTCCCGGTACATATTTGATTTCCGCTTCTTTCCCGAGCATGTCTTTTCCGATGGCAAAGCGCCTTTCCTCAGGAATCTTTGCTCCTTCAAGTCTTGTGATGGACATATAGCCGGGTTTAAAGATGATGAACGAGGCATCGGCTACCTTTGATAAAGGTCCGATCAGGGTGTTGTATGAAGGAAAATAAAACGCCCCGTTCTTGTCCGTCAGGGTTTCTCTTGCGTCCATTGGAGTGGTGTTCCCGCCCCCTGGGCCGCCGAACTTCCATCTTTCATACAAGACGACAACCACCGCCCCTTCAACCGGCTGCTTCGTTTCCGAATCGATAACTTGCCCCCTGAATTCCGGCTTGCTGTAAAAGAGCCAGGCGTGCGCT
>CAZNYY010000089.1:0-7885 GCA_964577335.1 uncultured Oscillospiraceae bacterium
CATGCAGAAAGTGCAAAAAGAGGAATAAAGCTTTTTGATAACAGAAGAAGGGTGATAGTGCAAGACGAGATTAGAGGCTATGATGCGACAGAGCTTTGGTGGTTCTCCCATACCTCGGCAGATGTACAGGTGTCGGAAGACGGCAGGGATGCACTTATGACTCAGGACGGCAAGAGAATGTATGTGAGAATTTTAGAGCCTTCCGATGCGGAGTTTGTATTTATGGAAGCGGCACCCCTTGAAACTTCTCCAAACCCTATGGTTCAACCTGCAAGCTACGGCTCAAAGCTGGCTATTCACCTTGAAGATATAGAGGAAGCACGAATAGCCGTTGAATTTATACCTTTGGAGGAAGGGGAGGCACCCCCCGCAGAGCCTACGGAAGTTGCGCCCCTTGACGAATGGACGGTTGATGATGAGGGAGCAGGGCTTGCGGACGAGTCTGAGGGTGTTATTGCAATGGTGCCGGACAGCTATTTGGCATATTCAAACAGCATGAAGGCTGTAATAGATAAAATTGATTTAATGGTTACCCCGATAGTGGAGGAGGGGCACACAATGGTTCCTCTAAGGTTTATCGGCGAAACACTTGGGGCCATGGTAAGCTGGAACGAGGAAGAGGGAGCGGCGCAAATTGAATATAGGGATAACATTATAAATATCAGTCCAAACGAGGATGTGTTTTACATAAACGGCGAGGAAACCCCCCTTGATACGCCTGCCGTAATAACTTCGGGCAGAACCCTTGTGCCGCTTCGGGCAGTTGCAGAAGGGTTAGACAAGAATGTTATGTGGGACGAGAGAGGACTTATTATAATCAGTGAAAGGGAAAACCCTTATGAAGATTATCCCGAGCTGAAAGATGAACTTATACGTCTTTTGTCGGTTCAAGTTGAATATAACGGCAAACCCCTAATGTTTTTTCATCCTGACAGAGATATGTATGATTTAATTATGGAGGGTGAAGGTATCATTACCCTCAGAAATGCGGGAGAAGATGAGGGTGTACAGCTTGGGGGCAGTCAGACAATGCATACCTCGATAAACGGTGTGGACTATACCTTCAACCTAAGCCCCGACAGGTTTTTTGAAAAAGAGGTTCAGCTTACAGGTTTAACCCTTTACATGGAAAATGATGATGCCGACGCAGTGGACATATCCGAGGTGGATTATATTCCCGTATTAACCGTGTCTGCAAGTGCGGACGACGGTAATGTTCCCCGAAACACAATTGACAACTACCTTGAAACCCGTTGGTCGGCACAGGACGAGCAATGGATACAGTTTGACTTCGGGGAGGAGCGGGAAGTTGGAATGATGTGTGCCGCATTCTTTTCGGGTGATGCCAGAAGCACGTTTTTTGATGTTTTAACTTCAACGGACAGCGAAACCTGGACCAAGGTGTATGGGGGCAACTCGGGCGGTGTTTCGGCAGAAATGGAGTTTTACGAGCTTGAACCCACAACCGCAAGATATGTTAAACTCATGTGTTACGGCAACACTAAAAACAGCTGGAACAGCATTACAGAGGTGAGGTTCTACGAAAACGAGGAAAAGGCTTTGGCGGACAGCGAAACATGGTACGAACTTTTAGAATCAAGCGCACAGCAGTTTTTTGCGGGGGAATCATATCAACTGCGATTAAGAGGATATTACAGTGACAATACGACAGAAGATTTAGATATTTTATTGGCTGATTTTGCTGCAAGCGACGAAAATATTGCCTTTGTTGATGAACAGGGGACGGCTGAAATTCTGGGAATGGGCGGAGTAAACTTATACGCATCTGTCACACAGGGCAGGGTTATAAGAAAAACAAAGCTGTATATTAATGCGGAATAGGGGAGAGGGAATGAAAAAGAAATTAATTGGCCTGGCGCTTACGTGCGTACTGATCTTCGGCACAATTCCCGCCATGGCGGACTCGTCATATATAAACGTCTATCCCGACGGGGAAGGTGCGTTTACCGTGAGCGGTTATTTGGAAGGGGCAAAAGTTGCCGCCATAATTGTGTATGACGAGGACGGAGGAGTGGTGGAAATAAACCAGACACCTTGCACGGACGGAATGTTTGATTTGACATTTAGGCTTGGGCAGGCAGGACAGCGAACCTTTACGGCAAGGGTAAACAGTATTTATGAAGTTACATTCCAAAACCTGACAGCATCTGATGTGCTAAACCTAATAAACAGTGCCGCCCAAAGTGAAATAGGAGAAATTCTTTTAACCTATTCACGAATGATTGGTATTGACGTGGGGGGAACATACAGACTTTTGTACGACAAAACGCCTATTTATAGTGCAATGACGGGCAGGGGATTTTCAAACTTTTCATATGTGGCCGCCGCCTTTAATTTCGCTGCCCTTGCCGCCGCCGAAAATGAGAAAGACGCAGCATTTGACCTTGTAAAAACAGGCTCGGCCGCCGATGCGGTATTAAAATACTTTCCGCTTTTGGGGATTGATACGACGGTTTACAATAGTCTTGCCGATAAAAGTGTGGTAGATGAAGGGCTTAGCGGAAAAACCTTTTCGTCAATCACAAACTTGCAGGAAGCTTTTGACACGCTCTGCCTCTTAGGGCAAGTAAGCGAGGCGAAGGGAAGTGCTTTTGTAAACATCATTCGTGACAATAACGGCATTTTTGGTATGAACCTTCAAAAAATAACTGATACGGTATACAAAGTGCTTGAAAATCGTAAGTTTACAAGTGTTTCACATCTTGTCGAAGCATTTAACACCGAAATCGCTGTGGATGCGATAAAAACCGCCACCCGTTCCACTATTTCTTCGGCGATAGACGAGCATGACGGGGTTTTAAAATTGCTTTCCACAAACGGTTATAATTCCCTTTCAGATGCGAACAAGCTAAGCGTGAAACTCACTCTTGTCGGGAAAAAGTTTGAAACTGTTGAAGCGATACGTGCGGCTTTTGCGTCGGCGGTGGGCGACGCTTTAAAACCACCGCCTTCGGGTGATAGTACATCTTCGGGCGGCTCTGCACCTTCATCGGGCAGCGGTTATAATCTGCCCGCCATACCCGCACCCGCTCATAGTGCGGAGGAGATAAAGCCCGTGCCCTTTTCCGATATAACATCTGCTCACTGGGCATACGAAGGTGTTGAAAGGCTTTACAATAAGGGCATTATATCCGGGATTGACGAGCGCACCTTTGCGCCTGACAACCCCGTAACCAGAGAGCAGTTTGTAAAAATGCTTGTAATGGCTTTTGGGTTATACGACGGCAATGCCAAAAATGTTTTTGAAGATGTACCTGCTAATGACTGGAGTGCTCCTTTTGTTGCCAGTGCATACCATGCAAAAATAGTTATGGGAAGCGGGGGAAAAACCTTTGGCAGAGGACTTGAAATAACCCGTGAGGACATGGTGGTAATGGCAAAGCGGTGCGCCGACACGGTGGGTCTTAAACTTCCCTCGGCACACAGTAAAACGGCTTTTTCGGACGAGGAGAACTTTTCTTCCTACGCAGTTGAAAGCATTTATTCCATGCAGATATCAGGCATAGTAAGCGGAATTGGCGACGGATTATTCTCGCCGAAAACAAATTGTACAAGGGCGATGGCGGCAAAGATTATCGACAGTCTTGTTAAATTAAAATGAGAGGAGGGAGTTATATGAAAAAAATTAAATCAGCCGCATTTATAACTGCAATTATACTTATCTTTAATATGGCAACGGCCGTGGCATTTACAGATACGCTGGACACCGACTACGAACAAGCCGCTTTGGTTTTGAACTCCCTCAGTATTATAAACGGATATTCAGACAAAACTTTCAGACCGGGCGAAACCCTGACAAGGGCGGAGTTTGCCGCAATAGCTGTTCGTACCATGGGCGAAAAGTCATTTATTAACAAGCAGGGGGATGTAAAGTTTTCCGATGTTGGTCAAAAACACTGGGCTTACGGTGAAATAAATCTGGCAAGCGAGCGGGGGTATTTTACGGGCTATGGTGACGGCACATTCGGACCGGAGGACACGGTTACCTTTGAACAGGCTGTAAAAGTAGTGGTTTCAATGCTGGGCTACGGGGGCATAAGCGAGGCGGCGGGCGGCTATCCGTCGGGATACCTTGCCACGGCACTGCAGAAAAGGATTTTACAGGGCATTTCTTCTTCGGGCGGCAAACCCATTTTAAGAGGAGAAACAGCGCTTTTGATTTATAATGCACTTGATAAAGAGATGTTGCTTCCAAAAAGTATCGGCACTATTTCGAGCAGATATGAATCAGACGGTGCCACCATTTTGTCCGAAAAACTGGGTATTGAAAAAACCGCAGGCATTGTAACGGCAAACAGCTTGACTGAACTTAAGGGCGGCATCCCCGCACCGAAGGGACATATAACGGTAAACGGAAAAGATTATGATGCCAATAAAACCGATGCCGAGAGTTACATTGGTTACAATGTCGTTCTTTACGCTGAAAATGATGAGGACACAAAGAAAATTTTGCTGATTTATCCTGACCAAAACAATACTGTTTCCAGAGTTTCGGCAGAGGATATTGACTTGTCGACAAATACATCAAGGTTTGCATATTGGGAGAATGACAGGCTTTACACCCTGCCCGTAAGCAGTGAAACAACAATGATTTATAACTCAAAGTCAAATTATCTGTTTGAAAAAGATGATATGATACCCGCCTCGGGGGAGGTGCTGCTTCTTGATAATAACCGTGACGGGGTTATAGATGTACTTCTCGTGAATGAGTATGTCCATTACATCATAAAAAAGATTGATTCTGTAAACAGTGTTGTATATGACGAATACGGTAAAGAACCTATAGATTTAAATCCTGATGTAGGAACAATTACCTATAAAATACTTCGTAGCGGAAGGGAAATACCCGTTAGAAATCTGGTGGAGGGGCAGGTTTTGTCGGTAATCCGCAGTATTGATAGGCTTTACATAGAAATAAACGTGGTTGCAAGTCCGGTAAGGGGTAGCATTGCGGCGATTGAAGGCGAGGGTGAATACCAAATAGGAGAAAATGTGTATAAAACCTCAACGGGGATGCCTGCCGATATGGGCTACAAAGTAGGGGATAACGGTATATTCTACCTTGATATTGAGGGCAGGATAATAAAGGCGGAGCTTTCTGACGAAAGTTTAGGGCTATATGCGTACTTGATTAATGCAGGCATCGAAGAAGGGCTTTCGGGAGAGTTGAACTTCAAACTATTTACCAACAGAGGAAAGATGGAGATTATTTCCGCCTCAAAAAGAATTAGGCTAAACGGTAATTATGCTGATTATAATGAGGTTTTGGCACACTTTCGCCGTGGCGGTGACAATACTAAAGAAGGCGTAGTTATGATTAGAACCGACAGTGAGGGCAAAATAAGCGAAATATCAGACCCGGAGCTATCTTTTGAACAGGCCGAGAGGGTGTACCGTCGCTCAACCAAGATGTTCGGGTTTAGGGCAAGCACGACATCGTTTCTCATAAGTGATGAAGAAACCGTTGTATTCAGCATTCCCGAGGCGGGCAGCCTCGACAGAAATTATAAAGTCCTAAAATCCACGGAAATAGGCAACCTTGAAACATACAATTGCCTGGCGTACGGACTTGAAGGAGTTACAGTGGGATGCGTAGTGATAGATGCGGGCGGTGATGCGGAAACCGTAGATATTAACACTACCGCAAGTCTTGCATTGGTAAGATACGTCGCAGAAGCAATAGATGAAGACGGCATGATTGGCAACAGAATTTATTATATGAATGCGGGTAAGGAAGATTCTGTTATGTGCGCAGACGGTGCAAGTGCATACCTCGCCTCAATGACAGACGGTGCAGACCGAGAAATAGAAATAACCGACTTAAAGACCGGTGACATAATATACTTGGCAAAGGATGCCGGTGGACTTATGACACGGGCTGCCAAGGTGTTCCCGCAAGCTGATACAGGCAATATGCAAGACGAGCCTCGGTGGATAAAAAGCCGTGGATGGTCGGCAGAGCGTGCATTTGGCAAGGCTTATATGGTTGACGGCAGCGCACTGCTGCTTGAAGTGGAAAACGAAAGGTATCTATATGATTTATCAAGGCTATCGGGGGCAATGTACAGATACGACTCCGACACCGAGAAAATTTCCATTGCAACAGTGGCTGACATTCTTGACATAGTGACCGTAGGGGACGATGCTCCTTACATTTACATAAGGGCAAATGCAGGGCTTGTTATAGATGTGGTTATTTATTATTAATGAAGGGGGAGAGCATACACATATCTTTGAAAGCGGCAAAAATATAGAAGGAGGATGTATATATGTTTAAAAAATTAATGGCTATGATTTTGACAACAGTAGTTTTTGCAGGATTACTGGTAGTAGCACCCGTGGCGGCATTTGTTGGGACTGATTGGGTGGATGATGACTTTGAGGGTTACAGCACGGCGGAGGTCACTGCCAACTGGACCGTAGGAAGCAGCATTGATGCAGAAGTGGTATCCGTAACAGGGCATGACGGAAACCCCACAAATGCCCTGAAAGTAGTGCTGAACACCGCAACAACAAGCGGCAGCTCGGCAAACAGGTTGACAACCCAAAAAACAACGCCTTCGAGTGATGTTTTGGTACAGGAAGCAAGAATATTCATGCCGGAAGAAACCGAAACCGAGGCGGAAATCAGAATGTTCCGCTTTGGTGCGGCAAGGTTTCGCCCGGGCAGAGTTGTAGCTTTGGGAAATGACAGCAATACAATGATTTCATATTATCCGCAGGGCGAATGGTTCAAAGTCACGGTGGTTTATGACTTTGCAAACACAAACTATATTGCGTACTTAAATGACACACTGGCTTTCAACGGCAGCTTTGATTCGAGTAACCCGTCATCCATAGTAAACAGGTTTGAATTTTTTGCAAAAACCGATAATGACAAAGAGAACTATGTTTACATTGATGATGTAAAATGGTATGCTCCCGCTGAAACCAGCATCGCTTCCGTATCACCTGAGGACGGGGAAACAGGTGTAAGTGTAGGGACGAGCGTAACGGTTAATTTTGACGAAAAGGTGCTGTCTTCCTCTGTTTCCGACACGGCTGTAACCGTAACAAAAAGCGGCGAAACCGAGGCAGTGCAAGTTGACGAAATGACAATTTCTCCTGACGGCAAAAGTGTAATCCTAACATTTTCAGACGTGCTTGATAACGAGGCGGTCTATAATGTGTCCACTTCGGGTTTAAAAGATAAGTACGGACAGGACATTGCGGATTTTTCATCGGAATTTGTTACCGCTGCCCTTCCTCAGATAGAGGTTTCAACACCTGTGTTTTCAAGGCTAAAACTGGGTGCAGGCGGCGGGCTGACCGTTATAAACCAGCTTAGCGCAGGGATTATAAATTGCAGCTTAAGCATTACAAACAACGGAACTCTGACCCAAAACACCATTATGATGGTTTGTCTTAAAAAGAATGACGAGCTTCACGGCTTTGTATTCTCCATGGGCGAAATACAACCCGGGCAGACATATCCCCTCTCGGGAGGATTTAGTTTGAGGAGTGACTATGCCGATTATAAAATTGAAGTCTTTGTTTGGGACAGTCTTGACGGTATGATACCTCTGGCACAGAAATATGTAATTGACACTTCGGGAAGCGGATACGCAGACTAAAAAACACTACGAACCGCCAAAAGGCGGTTCGTATAAGTAGGACGGATAGTTTGAAAGAAATTGAAAATTTCCGGAAAACTAATACGCATGTGCATATTTTTTGTACATGTAAAAAATTAATTGCACGTGTGATAGAATAAATTTAAGCCCATAAAAAATCTCTTTGAAATTTTTGTTTCCGTCTTGCCAAAACCTTGGGGGATGGATATAATATAGCTGTAAGGGCGAATTCATTTTGCCCGCAACGGAAA
>CAZNYY010000090.1:0-7821 GCA_964577335.1 uncultured Oscillospiraceae bacterium
CTTTCTTTGGGGGCCAATTTTCCCACGTTTAAGTCGGTTAGTACAGGACGAATGGGGATTAGGCTAAGTTTGGGAAACCTGGGGAGTAGCGTTACCGCTTGGGATAACATTGGGGCTGTCAACCTTACAAGAGATACTGTTCCCGAATATGGCGGGGCAGCATTTACAATGCCGTCGATATTTGCCGACAATAGCGTTATGCAACGGGATATTCCGCTATCCATTTGGGGCAAGGCAAGCCATGGAACAAAGGTTACCGTTAGTTTAGGAGGGCACACCTCCGAGGTATTTGCCGACGAGCATCATAATTGGAGCGTTACTATGCCGCCCATTGATGTGGGTGGAAATCCGCACACTTTGCAAGTTGATACGGATGCCGGGGATACATCCACCTTTACAAATATTTTGGCGGGTGATGTATGGTTTTGCTCGGGGCAGTCTAACATGGAATTTAGAGTGAATGAAACCAGCCATGGAGATGGAGATATAGCAAATGCCGTAAACAGCAATATTCGCCTGTTTAAACACACAAAAACAGGGGCCGATGAACCTAAGTCCGATGTATTAAATGGCGGATGGTATGTCTGCTCGCCCGAAACTGTGGCAGATTTTTCATCAATTGGTTATTTGTTCGGGAAGGAATTAAACGAAGTTGTGGATGTGCCCATCGGTCTTATCGGTTCGGCATTCAGTGCGACATACGGCGAATGCTGGGTGAGCAGGGGAACCCTTGAAAACAGTGCCCTTGCCCATCGTTCAAATTTAGTGGACGCCAATGTGCCGTACAGGGGGTCCACAAAGCAGTTTAATGCCATGGTTGCACCCTTTACCAACTATAAAATAAAAGGTGTTATTTGGTACCAAGGTGAGGCGAATTATCTGCGCCATGAAGAATATTTGCAGTTGCAAGAGCTGTTGCTAAACGATTGGCGTGACCATTGGGGATATGATTTCCCGTTTATTTACACCCAACTTGCCCCTCACAAACGCCAGAATTTTAAAGAAATTCGAGAGGCGCAATTAAAGTTTCTTGAGAATAGCGAAAATACGGGCATGGCTGTAATTATGGATGCAGGTGATTATGATGACGTTCATCCGACAGATAAACGGATACCGGCACACAGGCTTGCATTACTGGCGCAAGATATGGTTTACGGGATGGATGTTTGGGCGAAATTCCCCGTACCTTCGGAATTTACATACGAAAATAATACCGCAACGATTAAATTTGACAATGTATACGGCGGGCTGACTGCCGACGGGGCAGTGACAGGATTTCAGGTGTGTGGAATTGGCAAAGAATATTATGACGCACAGGCAGTTATTACCGCCCCGGACACCATAACAATTTCATCGGAAAATGTTGCGGAGATTTATGGTGTTCGATACGGGTTTGAAGAATACCCCAATCCGGGATTGAACCTTTACAACTCAGCAGGGCTTATTGCAACCCCGTTCAGAGAAGAAAGCCCCGAACTGCCCATTGCCAGAAATTCGATTGATTTTTCGGGGTATAACGGAAACTATGAAACACCAAGTGATTTTCGTTCCTACAATGATGTCATAAAGGCAGAAGAAAACGGTAATTATCGGAATGTAAAAGCTATGACGGGGGTTTACGGCAGGGAAAACGATGACACTGCTTTGGTGATGGAGAGTGTTATCAAAGGAGGAAGTCTTAGTTCCGGACCGTATGTGGAAAACTCGATTGACAATCTCACAATCTCAGGGGAACAGGTTATACACGTAAGTTTTGAAATGGCTTATGAGGGGGATGCCTTGGTGGAGCGATATGTTATGGGCGGGATTTACGATAAGGATGAAACCAGGGTGAACAGCAGGTTTGCAGTCGTACAAAATTATAACCTTAGTATTTTGTCCAGAGAAACCAATCAAAAGCTATTGCCGGGAAGATGGTATAAATTTGATATTTTCATGTATGCCACTAACGAGAATGACAGCGATGATACAGGTTTTGAGGCATATGTGAACGGTGAAAAAATTGAATTTACCCTCCAAGCGGGGGACCGACTGGGCGATGACGGAGTGACGTATATTCAAATAGGCAGCGGTTTTACAGAAAACCGAAAGCTGGGATACCTACGCTGGGGTTGGAGGGAGACGGCGGTATATGACTACAACATGATGGCGTTTGACAATATATTGACGCAAGTTGTAACAAAGGAAACCTTGCAGGCCATCACCAAAGAAGAGAAAGAGCCGTTTTCTGTAGTGCTGTACAAAGAGGGCATATATATGGACACTTTGGGTGATGTTGAAAAGGTAAATGCAAACATAGATATTCAGCTTAATGAAACTATTGAAACCGCCTCTTTTATTACCGCTTCATATGATGAGCATCCACGCCTAATTGATTTCAAGGAGCAACCTATTTCCCTTAAAGACGGAAGGGCTGAATTTATCCTTGAAGACATAGATGTTTCGGGAGTTGGTAAAATTCAGATGTTTCTATGGAACAGCCTGGAAGGTTTAGTGCCCCTGGCGGGAGCAAGGCATTTTGAATAAACAATAACATGGCAAGCGAAACGCTAAAAATAATGGCGTTTCGCTTTTATTTTGTCAAGAGGTTTAGATTTAATCAGGTTTTACGGTATTGGCTGGGGGAGATTCCCTCGTGCTTTGAAAACTGGCGCAAGAAGGTACGGTCACTGAAAAAGCCCGATTTTTTGGATATCTCGCTGAGGGGATAGTCCGTTTCCCGAAGCAGATGTTTGGCATGATTTATACGTACATTATTAATGTAATCCAAAAGCCCTGTCCCCGTATGGGATTTAAAGATGGCAGAAATGGAGCTTAAACTCACACTCAACTCTTGGGCGATTAAAGACACATTCAGTTCGGGATTGGAATAGTTATTTTCAACATATTTCTTGGCATTGAGAACTAAATGCCTCTTTTCATCGGTAATATTTTCTAAAATGTAACGGCAGATTTCAGACAGGGCTTTTGTGTATTCCAAATGCATTTCTACAATATTTTTACATGACAGAATACGCCTTGCCAATTGCAGTGCGGAAATACCTATATCATCGCTAAATATTTGTAAATCGTTGACTGATTTGATTATGGTGCTTATCATGTCGTAGATAAGGCATCGTGCAAGCTCTACAGGCAGACGATTTTGATTAAAATTCCTCTTAAAAACTTCGTTGGTAATTTCCTCGCACTTTACAAAATCGCCAGTTTTAAGCGCATTAACCAATAGTTGTTCTATCTCCGGCGGGTAATGATATAAAGTATAGGTTTGCTCCCGAATGCTGCTGTGCTCAAACATCTCTTCGTCAGTACGGAAAAAACCTTGATCCAGGCAATCTTTCGCCTCGCCGTGCGCACGGGGCAAACTGCTTATACCACGATGAATTTCAGATATGCCTGCAATAAACTTGAAATTAAAGTTTTCCGTAATAAATTGTCTGGCCTCGGTCAACATTTTAAGTAGCCGGCTTTGGTCTTGTGTGTCGGCCTGTACATTTACAATCCAACATATATCGCACTCGTATTCAATGGGGTACGCAGTGAAAAATCCGTTGAGAATTTCGTTTACTATATTTGTAAGGATAAAACGCGCCTGGTATCGTTTAATTTCAGTTTCCGGTCCGCTTTCATTGAATATACAGCCCACGTTGCCAATACGAAGCACAACAACGGAAAAACATTCGTGATGAAACCTTATATCTAAAGCCTCAAGCTGCTTGTCCAGCGATTCGTCATAATTGATATCGCCGGTTATAAGTTTTAATAAAGTATTTTCACGCGCCATAGAGGTTTGCGTTGAAAGTTGGGTACTAAACTTTTTGTTTTGATTTATGGTCTGCATCAATACATTGTCTATATACTGATACTCATTGATTTCACCTGCGGGACTATAATCAAATTTTTGCAGTTTTTCTATCATTTCCTTAATAGGCTTATTGTTATGATGCGCAGAAAGATAAATTAATAAAAAGCCTATTGCCATATAGGCAAGAGTTCCTATCGTCATAATCTGTGAGGTTTGGTATGCAACCTGTAAATACGCACTTTCAAGTGTGACATAGATATGCTGCCACGCATTGACATTCGAAACCACCCATGACACTACATAATCTTCATCGTCATAGGTTGTTTTTTGAAACCGGCTTTCAATCTGCGGGTCAATAAGATGCCAAATTTCATCGTAATAAGCTTCTCCGGTTGTAAAGAGAATCTCATCATTATAGGACATCATATACGTACTCCCGGAACTCGTCGTAACGGGGCTGAAAACACCGGGTTCCAATTCTATAATCACGGACGGGCCAATACCGTATGATGAATTTGTCATAGGTGTAAACTTATAAAACATAATGTCTCTGCTAAATCTTACAAAGCGCCCGGATACCGAAGATGTTAAAAAATCATGCCAAATACGGTAATCACCGGTATCGGAATAATTGTATTTGAAGTATTGCTCTACTTCGAGGTCTATATCAGAGCCTACGATATAATTTGAATTAGGATAAAAAACAAAAACCCTTACAGCTGTATTTGCAACAAAATTATTTGTAGCCAAGTCTCTACGGACATGTGCAAATTCCAGTCGTTGCTCCGGGCGGACAGGTGCAGAATATGCTGAAAACTTTTGGATGTCATCACGGTACGATATTTCAATTGCTGTGTTGGCAATGGTTTCAATCAAATTATCATTAACACTTTTTATTTGCTGAAGACTTAAAATGTGAGACTGCTTAATTTGCTCCATAAGAAATTTCTCGGTGTTAAAATATGTAATATAATTTACAACCATCAAGATTACTATAATAGATAGGTAATGTAAAATCCAAACGGTTTTTATATTTTTTTTAAGGGGGAACATTTAAAACCCTCCAAGTCATATTCGTGGGATATAATTATATGAGTACCTAATATAATGTCGCATCGCCGTTTCCGAACACCGTGAGGAAAATATCGGCGGCGAATAAATTCCTGCGAAGCAATATAATATCTGCTTCTTGCAGATATTATACCATGATGAGACAGGTTTTGCAAACTTTTCTCAGTATCAATAAAATATGTCGCTTACCTGAAAAAATGTCAGCCATGTTTTTTAGAAGAAACCCTGAGCATAGCCCAATTGTTTTCCAAACACCTGCTTGCAGAAATATTGACATCTGTGAGAAAAAGTGACACTTTACAATGCTTGAGGTCATGCCATATAATGATAAGGTATTTAAAATGGGCTTGTCAAAACGCTCTTGGGCATATAAACTATTTAAAACATAATGGTTAGGAGGTAATTTCACTGGGAAAGAGATTAATAAAAAGGGCGTTGTTTACAGCGTTGTGCCTGGTTTTTGTTTTGAGCGGGTGCGGAAGAGGTATGAACGAAGGGGGAAATTCGGATCGAGATAAACTGACTTATTGGATTCCCCTTGGCGAACAGGCAAGGATAGGGTTGAATGGTTACGAGGAGAGTTTATGGGCAAAAGAGGTTTATGACAAACTTAATATAGACATTGAGTTTCAACATCCGCCGAGTAAAAGCGTCAACGAAATGTTCGACATTATGATGGCTATGGACACTTTGCCCGATATTATTCAATATAATGGTTGGGCGACGGGGTATATAGGGGGTCCGGGAAAGGCCATTGATGATGGCAAAATAATAGATTTGATGGATATTATTGAAGAAAAAGCTCCTGATACATATAGGTATTTCGTTGAAAACGAGGATGTTATGAAAATGTCGAAAACCGACAAAGGGCAATTGTTTGGTTTTCCTTTTGTATATTCAGAGAAAGACCTTCAAGCTTGGCGGGGCATTGTTATACGAAATGATTGGCTTGGAGATTTGAATATGGCAATACCGAAAACAATGGATGAATGGGAAACAGTTTTGGCTGCCTTTAGTAACCAAAAGGGAGCAGTAGCCCCCCTGTCATTATCAACCCTCGACTTACCATATTTTTGCGGCGCATATAACGTTGGATACGATTATTATTTGCAAGACGGACGTGTGAAATTGGGTGTTTTGGAGGAAGGGTTTAAGGAATTCTTAACCACTATGAACAGATGGTATGAAACCGGGCTTTTAAATAAGGATATATCCACATTAAACAGTAAGATGCGTGACGTGAATATCTTAGGTGGCATATCCGGAGCGGTTACAGGCAACCTCGGCGGAAGTATAGGAAGATGGCAGGATACCGCAACCGATGATAAATTTGAACTTGCTGGAGTGCCTTATCCTGTACTTCAAAAGGGAGATAGGTCAAATTTTGCCGTATTGTCGCCAAAATGTGCGGGTTTTAATGTTGTTACCACAAGCTGTAAGAACGTGGATGTGGCAATGAAGTTTTTAAACTACGGATTTACCGAAGAGGGTTCTATGCTGTACAATTTTGGCGTAGAAGGCGAAAGTTATAATATGACCGATGGTTATCCTACATATACGGATGTTATAACCAATAATCCCGAAGGCGTAAGCATGTCAACTATCATGTATAAATATATGCGGTCTCAGAATATGGGTCCCTTTGTACAGGACAGAAGGTATATGGAGCAGTATGCCGCACTTCCGCAGCAGAAGCAGGCGTGGAAACTGTGGGCTGATACAGACGGTATCAGCCATATGCTGCCGCCGTTTCTTTATATAAACGAAGAAAATCTTTCTGATATCACAAAAAAAACCAACACGGTTATGACTTATAAGGAGGATATGGTACTTAAATTTATTATGGGGGTAGAACCGCTTTCCAACTACAATGAATTTATAGACGGGCTTTATCAAAGGGGAATAATGGATGTCCTTGATGACAAGCAGGAGGCATATGAGAGATATCTAAACAGATGATAGGCGCCACCCTTAGTGGTCAAGATTGTTTTGCTATATGTAAAGGAGTTGGTTATTGGCAGGTATAAAAATTTGATCATATAATTTGCAGGAAAAAAAGAATAGGAGGAGTAACGTGAAAAATCACGTTCGCCTCCGGCGGAACTAATGCACCGCCGAAATTCTCGTCCGCAGACGAGACGGCGATGTGCAAAATAATCTCTTATCATTCCTTGCCCCGTAATAAGAGATTCTCACTATTATTTATGCCGATGCGGGGCGGCGGAATGGAGATTATTATGTACAGTAAAATTTTTTCAAAACTGTTGACAGTTGTTGTGACGGTTGGTATGCTGGCAGGTCTTTTTGGGATGCCGGCAGCGGCAGAGGGCACATCTTCGCTCGATGCGGAGCCGTATATGGCTTCCGAAGGTGACATTCTTTATAGTGAGGATTTTGACGGGAAGACGGAAATTAGCGAGATAACAGGACTGTTGAAACCTGAAACAATCGCAGATGGCACGGTTGCGATTGAGGACGGAAGACTTGTAATAGACCATCCTGCGGCAACGGGGCATACAGGGTTTAACCTGTTCTTTAACGGGGAAAGTTTTGGGGGCTACACGGGGGATAATATTGCGCTTGAGTTTGTGCTTGAGCGTGAGCAAAACACCCCTGCAGTTTTTGTATCAAGAAAAAACAGCTCTCAAGCTGTGCAAATGCAATTTGCCAATCGAGGCGGGAAAATAAATCTGTCGTTTCGCCCCGACCCTGCAAGTGTTGATGTAAAGGAAAACTTTGATAACCTTGGACCGTTTAAAGTAATATTTTTACACAATATTGTACAGGGAACTTATTCCGTCTGGGTTGACGGGGAGAAGGTTGCGGAGGATTTTGCATTTAGGGCGGCAGCAACTGACGGAATTAACAATTTAAGGGTGTATCTTGAAAACGCCATAGGAAAACTTTACATGGACGATATCAAAGTGTACAAAGCAACAACCGTGTGG
>CAZNYY010000091.1:0-7795 GCA_964577335.1 uncultured Oscillospiraceae bacterium
CTTAAAGCATTTAGCAAAGATTATGTAAAGCCAAATGCAAGTTGCTTACCATGTCAGAGCGCAACTCTGCCGCTCAGCTCAGAAAAACCAAAAACCAAACTCTCTAATTCAGAGCCGTTTTACATAATCTAAAATTATTGCCAAATTATCAGAAATAGAATATACATGTTTCAACATTTCACCATAATATCCATTATCATTGTTTTTAGATAAATATTCATCATTGTCAAAAATTGTATTTTTACTTAAACATTTGCCATCGCGGGTGGCCTTTTCGCCAACTATTGTGTCTATTACACGAATGACTGTATTACATACTTCCTCAGCTTCATCAGCAACTTTTTTCGAACGAATATACAAAAATTTCATTTTCTGGGCAACTTCATCTTTAGTTTCAATACTTCCAAAAATCGGCTGTTCATTTGACGTTGACCCAGTCTCCATCTCAGTTCCTCCATTTTTCAAAAATTGTATATACCATAATTTATAAATCATTTTCTGTATATCAATTTCCGCAAATCAACAATAACATCATCAAGTTTCTTATTCCAAGATTTCGGTATTCTTTTTGAACATTTTGCAATTTGAAAATCGCTTAAAAATTCATATACAGTATTTAATTGATTTGTTGCATCAACAATATAACTGTACAATTTAGAAGTCTTCATACGTTGTGTTTTCAACAATGAGAACATAATTATTGGAGCTAATACTAATGCAGCAACGATACAAATCATAATAAAAAATTGTAATTTTGTAAGTTCGATTAACACAGCTGAATTTACGCCAATTGTTGCGTTAATTGCATTAACTGTGTTTGCAGTATCCATTGTAAATTCCTGAATTTAATGTTAAATACAATTTTCAGATATATTTTGTAATAACTATAATAATTTGCATTTTACACTATTACACATTTCTGCAATTACGCATTTCTGCGATACAATCGGGACATTTATCGTATTCATCAGGAAAGTTCTTCTTCATCCAATAATAGTATGAATCTGAAGTCATGGGTAATTTCTCTCCACAATGAGAACAGATTCTCTCCTTTGGTATGTTATAATCATAATATTTTGCAATAGTGCTATTCTGTTCCTTATTTATAGATTTTTGATTTCTCATTGTTTAGCCCCCGAATAAATTGTGTATTGTAATCGATATTTACATAATCATCTCGATATGTTATTTACACAATCATCCCGATATGTTATTTACATAATCATCCCGATATGTTATTTACATAATCATCCCGATATGTCTAGTGTGACGTGTTCGTAATTCGTATATCATACTTATAACTCATTAATTTTTTAATTAATATTAGTAAACTAATATTAATTACTAATGTTAATTAAAACACAGTATATAGTCTAGTAATGTGCAAATTTAGTTAACGGTAAATATTGCGCTCGTGGGATTTTGAGTACTCGAGTAATTTTTTTATTATCAGTATTGTGGTATATGTTGTGATCTGTATATCGGTATTGTGGTATATGCGGTGTGTACTGGTACGCTAGAAATATCTAGTAAGCGGTAAAGAACGGTATGTCGGTATTACTGTATTGTGGTATGTGTTGTGTGTACTGGCACACTAGAAATGTATAATAAGCGGTAAAGAACGGTAGTTGAGGGAGGGGGGTCGAGAGGGATGTGGCGATAGCCGTCCACCTGCCGCACTTCCCACGCTTCAGCTCTGGATAACTGCTGGGATTTGCACGTGCGGCGGCACAAGCCCAAACACACTAGACTCTTAGCTAGATGCCTTATCAAATACTTGAATATCACACAAATAAACAATTCCAATCCTTTCTGGTATGACTGACAATATAAGCAAGATGCCGGTATAACACTGGAAGATGCCGGGGAGAAACTGGAAGATATCGTATGAATGTGAAGTGGTTTGTTAAAAGGTTTTGGCCATTAATAATCCTATAAAAACCTTTTTTATCCACCGTTCATCAACTATGTGTTTTGTGTTTTTCTCCTCTCCAATTCAATTTGTGTCAAACTTAATTTATTGAATGCAATGCTTGTGTGCCATACAAGAACTCCAATAAGTCGAGGAAATGTTCAAGATCCATGATATTGAATGCGTTTTTGGAATCCCAGGCATACATGAGAGTGGTCCTCATAAGATAGTGAGCTAGAAGGGGTTACAGTTCATTGTTGGCAATTTTAGTAAGTTGGGTTGCGTATTTGTAGAGTCGTGGGCGGGCGATTTCAATCTGTTTGGGAGAGAGTGGAAGCTTGTACTTTTTGATGGGAGAGCTGTTGTATCGAGATATCTGTTTTGCAAGGCTTGAGAAAAAGCCAGCATCAGCTCCAGTAAAGCCGCGTTTGTTGTGATAGCAAGTGCTCTCTGTGTTCTGTTCGTGAACAGTTTGCTGATTGAATAAAGCAAGAATTGCGCGACAGACAGCGCGGTCATCATTTTGTATGAAGCTGTGAATTTCATGCTTCATCCATCTGCGATTGACCTTGGTCATAATTTCCTCACTGGAGTTAAAATTGTGATAATAGATAGGGTAGCATCGTCATTAAATAATGAAATGAGATGACCGTGATAAATTATTTGATCCAATGCAAATGCTTTTTGATAAGTGTTCCAAAGTATCCGTAAAGGCCATCAGATGATGAATTATACGGATAGAAAATTGCTGCACCAGAACGATCATTACGTGATTCCTTAACACGTACTGCATACTCGTATGGGAACTTATTTGATCTTTCTCTATTGGGACCAATTTCAGTTGTCTCAGTAAAGAAAATATCGGGAATGTCGTGTGCACGATATGTATTCTCAACAATGAGAATTTTGTGTGGCACACCATCTGCATCGTTAACCTCATCGATGTAGAATTTAACTTCTCCAGATAGCATTTTCATTACACACTCCTTAAATAAGGAAAGTTATCTACAATAAAAATAGGGCGCCTTCTGGCGCCCTAATACCTATTAATATTGTGTAGGAATTGAACCCACACCAATCTGATAAAATCGTGCAAACCATTACACTTACAATACTAATAGGTACACTATTTGAAATACTGTGTATTGTAGTTTACGATCCACATACCGTTGCGACCTTTTTGCAATCCCCGGTAAATAACTGTATCACCATCTTTGATTCTGATTGTGCCGGCATCGCGGTCAAGGTCAACAGACAAACCAGCATTACGGGCTTGCTTTGCAAGGTCCATAACTTGTTTGGATGTCCCTGCACAGCTACACGTATTTCTGATATCAATCAATTTGGTTGACATTGAAACTCCCTAAAATGTAAAAGGCATTAGTAATAATAAAAAAAAGTCTGGCAGTAGCAAGATTTTACTTGCTTTACGTACGATACGACATCGTACACTGCCAGAACAGACTTATGGTAACCTTAAAGCCAAGTAAGAAATGAATGATACAACAAACAACCAAAATACCATTCCCCACTTGTCGCCTCGTTGATATTCATAAACGATTCCACAGCAGGAAAACATTGCTAAAATAACCAATGGCCAAAGCAACAAGTGTAATGGATGCATTCACACTCCATTTCAAATGGAAAAGGAAAAGGAAACTGATAATGTATGTACCTATTATATAATCATCCAAAAAATCCCAAATGGACAGGTACTAAGTTGTTATATAGTAATAACTTAGACCATCCTTATCTATATATAAGTTATTGGTACGTAATAACTTAGTACCTATATAGAACCCTCTCAGAACCTTTATCCCTTTCATTAAGGTATATACCTTAATACTATATACTTAAGTCTATAAAGGGTCTAGTAAGGTATTTGATTAAAGGTATTAATCTAGGTATAAGTTGTTAATTTATAATAACTTATTGATGGATATATAAACTATCCCTTTTAATATAATACAAGTGATTGGTATATAATAACTTATAGCTGACACTCAAGCCTAAACCTTATTTATCCTTATAATCCTATTAACTTTTTTATAAAGTGTACTAGAAGGTCACGAGTAGGTTGGTTTAAAATATATAATATATTAAAAATATTTTATAAGTTGTTGTATACCAATATGTTATAGTCAAAAATAAAATCATTAAAACTGTCCATTCCGATGAAAATGGATGATTATATAATAGGTGGTAATACTACATCCTTATTACTAAAAACCCTACATCATTCCATTGTGGCCATTGTTCTTTTCAATGAATGTAGTTTCTCTCATCGGAGGATACAATGGCTAACGTAAAAGAGTACAACAAGCAGGAACTGATCGAAATGGCTTCTCATCTCAGCCGTAAAGATGTTTCCAGTTACAACCGGGATGACCTGCTCAACTTCGTTAAGGATTCAGTAATGAAGTTGAAAGCAAAAGCCAGCAAGATCAATTTTCCTGGACTCGCTGTGTTCACTTCCATATCGGAAGGCCTGATCAATGCCGGCTTTCAGTTGCTCCACTACGCTGGAAACAAGGTGATTTTCGGTATTCCCTCGGGGAAAACCGGAATCAAGCTGGTAAGCATTACAGATGCCAGCAAGAAAAACCGGCGTAAGCTGACCGTTTACTTTGGTTCGTACAACCTCAAGTCCAACGTCTTCGAACTGGTTAATATCGAAAAGGGGACACGGACCTGTGGTAGCCAGAACCAGATGGTTGCGGTCATCGATAACGAACTGATCGAAAAGTTCAATATCGATGAGGTCACTGCAGAAGTTGTGCAGCTGGCCGAAGCTACCAAGGAGAACCGGTACACGGAAATGAAGGTTATCGCGGCAAAGAAAGCTGCGGAAAAAATCGATGCCAAGTTCAAAAGTTGAATGGCATCGTAGTTGTAACAATCACAACTGTTGGCCACAATGGATGAAGGTTTTTAAAGGCACCTCTAATTGGGGGTGCCTTTTTTTATGTAAGGTACTTTATAACATTCATTAAATAAATTTTATAAAACATACTGTTTCAACAATATAACATCTCTGAAAAATAACAGAAAAATTGTTTTGCATCGCTTGTCTTCTAGAAAAAAGTTGGATGATTATATAATAGGTGGTAATACTTATCTTCGTTCTATTTCTTTTTACCTTTTATGAGCTTGCGATTTACTTACGACATTCTTTTTTCCTATCCTTCATAATGATTTTTACCGGAGAGAACTACAATGTCGAAGAATCGCAAAAACAAGACCCAGGGTGCAAACACCGCCGTCAAGGGCAACACAGCTGGCAGCACGGCTGCAGTCGCTACCAACAATGATGAGGTGAAGGACACGGCTTCCAAGGCTTCGGTCAAGGAAACCATCAACTTCACTTCCACCATTCTGGAACTCAAGGCCGCGCTGGAAAAGGCGGGGTTCATCCAGACCGAGGTCAAGGCACAGCGCTTCGTTTTCGAAATGAAGCACAACGATGCCCAGGCCCGTATCTGCTCGATGACCCACGCCAGCCAGAAGAGCACTCGCAAGGTGTTCGTGGTTATGGTTGGTGTTCCCGAAGGCCTGGATACCAAAGCTCACGGCTGCGTTGCTTTCAACGAACGCGGTGCCGCGACTTCCGGTTCCAAGCCCGCCTTCGCGATCCGCATCGACAAGCACAGTTTCCAGGAATTCTGGAACGGTGACACTGACAAAATGATTGCCGAAATCGTAGCAATCGTCAAGGAAGCCAGTGCCATCCGCGCCGTATCGATGGAAAGTGCTGCCAAGGCCAAGGCCGACAAAAAGCAGAAGAAGGAAAAAGCTGCTGATTCCAAGGCCAAGACCAAGGCTGATGCCAAGGTCGATGCAAATGCCGAAACCGAGTCCGAGGATACCGATCCGGCGGTCGAGGAGTCTGACGAGTCAGACGACATCGACCCCAATGACGATGACCTCGATGACGAGGATTTCGACGACGAAGACGAGGATTAGTCACTACCTACAGTAAGTAAAATGCAAGCTCAAGCCAAATACCCCTAAGGCCATACAAAATGGCTCTTAGGGGTATTTTTTTTATATAGACTGCCATCAAAAATTTACTGAAACATCAATAATGCCATATTTTATACCAAAATTTAATTGAACAAATCAAGGCACTTAGCAAGGAAGGCATCATGGTATTTGAAAATATCAAATTCAAGGTGAAAAAATGGCTCTTTAAAAAAATTGCAAATGATGTTGTTGAACAGAACATTTCAGAAAGAGCTGTTTTTGAATCTACAATGACATTCCTTCATCAACGCCGTCAACAACTTAAACGGCTCGTTAAAGAAGGAGCACCAGAAACAATTCTGCGCCGAATACGTTCAGACATTTCCGCACTTCAAATGCGGATTGATGAACTTTCGAAAAAGTAGTGGGAAATCTGAGTTCAAATCTCAGTCACCCGTATTGAAAAGTACCAATATACGTACGGTGTTGGTAACAGACAATATATGGTAGATCGTCTAAGGGCTTAGGACACCCACGCCGCTTGGAGAGTACATACTGTACTCTCCCCTTTTTTGTGTTCTGTATATTTCCCTAAACGTCTAGAATGTCCAACTATAAAATTTTGGATGATTATATAATAGGAACAAAGGATATCTTACTCTCCGGTGAGATTCTTTACTCGAATGCGAGAGGGACTGTACGTACTCTCGCATTTTTTTTGCCCTCTAGCCAATTCCGGGCATATTTTAATGATCTACCCTTTCAACACATCTCACCTCATATCTTTTCTCATCACAGAGCTCTCGCTTCAGTTTTTCCCCCTTCAATAAACTCAGCTTCAGTTTCCCGCTTCAGAACTCTCGCTTCAGTTTTTTACCCAATAGCCGCTTCAGTCTCCCGTTCATCGATGAGGCCCGTTTCAATGTTTTTCCCATCGATGAGAGTTTTGTACCCTTTAAAGAATTCTCAAACCCTTTCCCTGAATCTGGCAAATTTCGTCTCAGAACCCGGTGTCGGCAAGTCTATCTATTTTTGAACTTGATGGGCTCAGCTTGGGTTTTCCCCTCCCAAGCAGACAATCGCGCGCGCGACACCCGCGCCTACGCGCGCCCAAAGGGGTATCTGAACTGCCCTTCTTTGAGCTTATCTGCCATTACGACACAACTCTGTGACACTTGACCCTTATTCTGAGGGCTCAGGGCCTATTTCAAGCTCAGAAATGTGACATCTAGAACAATAGTTTGCTGCATTACGCGCGGCCGCTCGCGCGTAAGGGGTATGAGATACATTTTTGTAATTCTTGAAAAAGATGAGACCACCCCTCTCGCGCGCGCACGCATAAGGGGTATGACTTGGTAACTTGGACTATAAGGTAAGTGCCTTGCTAACATAATGTTATGTAAACGAAACCACTGCGGCATAATCCCAATTCACAGATGACAAAATGAAACTCTTGCTGTGATATAATGTTGCGTGTATACTGTTTATATAAGCCTTGCAAAATACTTCAATTTCTTGCAGAAAATTGTGAGCTATCTGGCCGGTTTTTCTTGAAGCGTGGTCTACGAAAACCCCTCAAATAAGGGCATAGAGTGTGCAGCTAGATAAGGGCATAGAGTGTGCAAATAGAAACCGGCAGAAACCGGCATAGAGTGTGCAAATAGAAACCGACAGAAACCGGCAGAAACCGGCATAGAGTGTGCAGCTAGATAAAGGCATAGAAGTGCAGCTAGCAAAGAAACATGAGGAGACAGAAACGAACAGAAACGAACAGAAACCGGCAGAAACCGGCAAAAAAAAGGCATAGAAGTGCAACTAGCAAAGAGGCATGAGGAGACAGAAACCGGCAAATAAAGGCAAAACGAAAAAAATAATATAAAATATGGCGGTAAAAGTTGTAAAACACACAACACTATATAA
>CAZNYY010000092.1:0-7771 GCA_964577335.1 uncultured Oscillospiraceae bacterium
CATTCGTGCGGCATCCTGTTTTGCTTTTTTTATAATGTTATCGGCTTGCTCCCGTGCGTCACGAATTATTTTTTCAGTTGAAACCGTCGGTTTTTTTATCTCTGCCTTAGGAATTTCATTTTTAAAATTTTCTTCCTTTTTTTCGGGTTTTGCAAAGCTTTTAAAAACATAGGGGTTGGCGGCGACACGGGGAACCTCGTAAAACTTATGTATCCTACACAATCATCTCATCCTCCTCGTTTCTGACAATGATTATCTCGCCCAAATCCTCCAACTTTCTTATGATGTTAACAATTTTTTGCTGGGCGTTTTCAACATCACGAAGCCTCACCGGCGGCATATACTCCATATCGTCCTTTATCATCTCCTGTAAACGTTTTGACATGTTTGACATTACCACTTGTATAACTTCTTTGGAAGAACCCTTCAGTGCTATGGCAAGCTCCTTGTTGTCTGTATCCTTTAAAATTCTTTGAATTGAGCGCGAGTCAAGCTTCACTATATCGTCAAACACAAACATTCTGCGCCGTATTTCTTCCGCCAATTCACGGTTTTGAGTTTCCAATCCGCCTAGAATCCGCTTTTCGGTGCCTATGTCCACGGAGTTTATTATGTCAACCGTGGATTGTATTCCCCCCACTGTTGTGTAGTCCTCCGAGCCTAATGCCGAAAACTTCCGTTCCAACACTCTTTCAACCTCCTGAATATTTTCAGGGGAGGCGCTACCCATATACGCAATTTTTTCAACAATTTCCGCTTGCCTCTCCTGCGAGAGGGAGCTTAGTATAAGCGCCGCCTGTCCTGGCAGCAGATAAGAAAATATTAATGCTATGGTCTGAGGATTTTCATTTTGCACAAAATTTAAAATTTGGTTTGCATCTGCTCTCCTCAAAAAGTCAAAGGGTTTTACTTGCAGGGAGGAAGTTATTTTTTCAATTAAATTGTACGCTCTCTCCCCCCCAAACGCATCCACCAACAGTTGACGCGCGTACTCAATACCGCCCTCGGAAATATAGTTTTGTGCAAGGCACAACTCGTAAAATTCGTCTATTATATCGTCCTTTGTCTGTGCATCAATAGTTTGAATATTTGTAATGTCAATTGTTATCTGCTCTATTTCGTCTTCGTGCAGATGCTTCATCACCTGCGCCGAATAGTCATTCCCCAGTGCAATTAAAAGTATTGATGCTTTTTTACTTCCGCTTATCGCATAAGAATTTTGCATTTTGTCACCTCAAATCATCTTTCAACCAATTTCTTAAAAGCTGTGCCACAAGTTCAGGGTTTTTCTCTACGCTTCTTTCTATAACTTTTCGCTTGTCCGATTTGTTTGCAGAAAAATCAACCTCTGTGCCCTCATCTGCTACCATTTCGTCAAATACGGCGCCTACCGCAGTTTCCTCTTTGCGTTTTTTTCTTCTGGCCCTTACAAGCAAGGTAATAAGCGTTATCAGAAATACAAGCCCCAAAGCACCGAGTATTATTGCATTTCTTAAAAGTGCTTGCCGTCTTAGCACCTCCGAAGTTTCCCTTGCGTTGTCAAAAATACGGTCTATTTCGTCCAAAGCGCCAAATGTCATCGCTTCAACCACAACCTTTTCCTCGTCAAGCCCCAAAGCCCCCGCCACAATGTCTTTCACCTTTTGATTATACCCCGACATAAGACCACGGTCATCCAAAAGGACTGACACGGAAATATCTTTAATTTGCCCCTGTGCCTTTTTAATGCTTTCACGCATTTGATTAACTTCATAATTTACCGTGCGGTTTTCCTTGAGGTACTCTCCGTCACCGCTGCCCGACTGGGCGTATGCAGGTGCGCCGCCGTTTGCATCCTGCCCTACATTTCCGCCCCTTTGACGGTTTGTAAGTGTCTCGCTTGCGGTACTTTCACTGACGGCAATTCCGTCACTCTCCCCGTCCGCAGGGTCAAACCGCCAACTTTCCGTCGTCTGCGCGTCAAAATCAAGCGACACACGCACCCCCGCGGAAACACGCCCCGCACCGAAAACAGGTTCAAGCAGTGCTACAACCTGCTCTTTTAACCTTTTGCCCATACTCTCCTCAAGCTCAAGCTGTGCGCCTGCAAGCTCTGCCTGTGAGTTTGTGCCCGCCTTTAAACTGTTGCCCATGCCGTCTATAATAAGCACCCGCTCCTCGTCAAGCCCCGCAACACTGTTTGAAACAAGCCCCGTAATTCCCCGTATTTGGTCGGCATTTAAGCCCGAGCGGCTTTTAAGCTTTAAAACTACTGATGCGGATGCCGTTTGCCTGTCCTCTTTAAGTACAAACGAGCTGTTGTCGGGGATATTTAATGTAACGATTGCGTCCTCCACAGGTTCAAGCGTTTTTATGGAGCTTTGCAGCCTTTCCTGCAATTGAAACTGTAAATACTTTTGTTTTTCAAAGTCGGTAGCTCCAAAACTCATCCCGTTTTGAAAAAGGTCATAATTTAATGCACTTTTGGGATATCCCTCTGCTGAAAGCTGCATTCTCACTGCATCCGCCGAGGATTTTGGCACCAGTATTGTCCCGCTTCCCTCGGGTTTTGCGGTCACATTCATTTCTTCCAGTGCAGTTAATACCTCCCCCGCCTCGGCAGGGTCCATATTATTATATAAAACCACATATTCCTCACGGCCGAGCAGTATAATGCTTATTATTATCGCCAGAAAAATCAGCGAGGTTATAATTATAAAGCGAACTCTCTTGCTTTTGTCCATTCCTTCCCAAAAGCTGTTCAAAGGCAGTAATATTTTTTCAAAAGACTGTTTCACTGCATCCTATCCTCTCTTTGTGAGTTATAATGTTTTGTACGAAATTTACAGTTAATTTTAACGTCAAAAAGGCAACTGTCGCAGACAGTTGCCCTGAAAAAACGTATAATAACAAAATAAAACCATGTAGCATTATACATTGATTAATAGGCAACTGGCTGCCAACCCGAAAACGGGTAAGGCCCTTTAGCTTTGCGTCACCGGCTTTCGCCGACTTTGCCTTTTTCTATTTTAAATGGTGTACAGTTTACACTTTAGTTCACCATTGCTTTGTCCCTGTACTCAAAAACCATATCATCACGCATATAATTAATAAGATTGTTGATTAGAGCCGCTGCTTCCGAAACCTTTAAGAAGGCGTTCGGATTAAAATTGTTGTTTCCATCTCCTTTTACGATGTTTATTTTTACCGCTGCCGCCACAGCATTTCTTGCCCAGTCGGGGATGAGGTCGTTGTCGCCAAAATGTGTAATACCTCCGCCCCCTGCCATTGTTTCAAGCCCCAGTGTGCGCATAATTGCCAAAACAGCCTGTGCCCTGCTTATCGGCTCATGGGGCGAGAAAATATTTTCTCCGGTTCCCGACATAACGCCTCTTTTGTAAAGGGTGTATATGTACTTGTAGTCCTCATCATTTACATCTATGTCGGTAAACGGGGTTTCTGCATATCCTGTCTTTTTATCAGGCACGGGCAGGTTTACCATCTCCATCCTTACGGCTTTTGCAATTGCCGCCGCAAATTCTGCCCGGGTCATCCTGTCCTCAAGCCTTGTATAATGGTGAAGATATTCCCTATCTAAAATCCCAAGACTTACAAGCTGTCTTACATCTTCCTCATACCAGTGCCCTCTTATCGAGGTGGTATCTGCCACTGCCAGCCGTTCTTGTGCGGGAAGTGCGCCAAGCTGCAATGTGTCCTGATAAGTTATAACACTGTCGGATGCAATACCGTCCGAGTCAAAAAGCGGAAGATTTATTCTGTAATCCAAAACACTTTTATTTTCTGTGTTTAAAAGATATCCTCCCTCAAAGCTTATCGGGTCTGGTTTGTTTTCTATATAAGAAAGCCGCTTTGAAGTTGTTTGATATATTTTTATAACTCCGCCCCCGCCCCAGCTGTCATGAAAATTTGGAGTTTGGGTAACCCCCGATATATAAATATTTACTTCCTGCGTCTGTGCGGCGCCCCAATACTGGTCATAACCGTATATTTGGCTTGCCATGTTAACCGTAATCCGCCGCCCGTCCTTTGTTTGGTATGTTTTTTCACTGTTCCAGTTTCCTGCGTAGTAGTCACAGGCGGGCTGTCGGTCGGTAACGGCACCCAAGGAAAATAAGCGGTTGTTTGATGTGTCAAGGGTAAAGGTTGTACCGTCTATTACAATTGTTTCACGAGGTCTTGCCCCCGGTCTGTTTGCCATTGTTCGTATTTGTTGACCTCCCTCGTCGCTCACATCAGCCTCGTACACAAAATTTCTTGTAAGCTTGTTTTTCTCTCCGTTTGTAAGGACATAGTTATATGAATAGGTTTCAACATTTGCCCTTTGGGTTTTTCTTATTGTAACCGTCCCGCTAAACACCATCGGTTTACCTGTCAGAAAAACCATTTCTGAATATTGAAAGGTTTCCGCCGCCGTGCCTCGGATAACCGAAGGGGTTATTCCCGCATCAAAACCACTGCTGCCTATTTGTGCCCCCGCTGCCGTCATATTCATAACTAAAACGACCACGAAAGCCACAATCCTTCTCAAAATGCAATCCCCCTTCCGGCTAATTAACGCTTATTATAAGAGCTTCCCTCTCTCCTGTATCCGCATAAAACACTGTAATTGTATCACCCTCTTTAATATCTGTAATGTCTATAGGCACGCCTTTTTTCAAAATCAGCGTATTTTTCAATGTATACAGGGGACCGTTCTCCAAAATACTGACAAATCTGCCGTTTACATAGTACCATGCGCTGTAAACATTAAGTCCTGTCACCTGCCCGTCCTGCCTTATCAATGAATTTACCCTTGCGGTCAATATACTGTCCCCAGCCCTTGAAAGGCTTATGGAAACCACTTCATCTCCTCGTACCGCAATATTCACTGCGGAGTAATAACCGGTTCTTGACCAAACATTTAAATCCCTGTTGTTTACAATGCCGTATTCATCGAAAACCCTTGTGTTGTTGGTAAGTTTAAATGTCATTCTCTTAGATGAATAATATATATTTCTTGAAGTGACACTGTACTCTCTGCTACTTTCAACAATAACCGACTCACCTATGTTTATCCTCGTAAGTTTGCCGTAATAAATTTTCAGCGTCTCTTCAGGCTCGGGTTCGTCAACATATATAACATAGGCACTGTAATACCTCCCTGTTTCCACCGCCGCAACCTGCAAGCGGTCATTCCTTGATATTTGCGAAACAGGTACTGCTTGCCCGTTTTTAATAATCAGCGTGCCCTCGCCCGTGGTGAACATCTTTCCGCTTTCAGTGCCAACCCTTCGGTTTGCAGTATCCACACTTGTCACTCTCTCGCCCAAGGCTTCCGCACCCCCGAGGTTTGTGGCCCTTAAAAATACTGCTCTTTCCTCTCCGTCCGCCCCTTCATCTATGGCAATTATAATTTCTTTTCCTATGTATTCATCTAACTTGCCAATATCCAAACGTGTATTACCGTTATATATTTTGAGTGACAGGTCAAACCTTATTTTCAAAATTCCCTTATGAGGAGTGTAACCCCAAAAAGAACCTTCAAGCCGCAGTGCTTCTTGCACCGATATTGTGCTTTCCATAATGTTGTAGGAATTAAGCACCGCCTTATACACCGTGGTTATATTTCTTTGCACACTAATCGGCGCAGTTGCCTTCTCGCTTGAAAAGGATATTTCCGTTACAATGCCTTCCGAAACACGCAAAAACACATTGTCATTTACCGATATATCCGCAAATGATGCATGGTTGCCGTTTTTTATTACGGTAGTTGACGGGGCTATATCAAAACTTCGCATAAGGGCAGGGTCGGTCTTTCCGCTTTGGTCATAAAGTGTTATCCTTCGCCCCGAGGTGTTTACACTGTAAACAATACCGGATGTAATATAGCTGTCCTCCACCCCTTCATCAAAAGTATAGGCTTTGGCAAAAAGCACATTGTTTTTACTGTTTGTGTAATACAATATAGTGTCATTTTGTTTTAAAAGCTCAACCCCGCCGACACCATCGGCAAAAACCATTAAACCCTCACCCAGGCTTTGATTTAAAGCAATTACATTTTGTCCCATTTCAATCACATTCGCCGCCGGGATTTTAGTTATTTTTCCTTCACGCCTTATTATTCCTCTGCTTTTTAATACATAATCCTCACAGTTTAAAATAACTTGCACTATTTCCGCCCTTGTAACAGCCCCCCGGGGGTTTAAAAACCCGTCAGCACCAACCATTATTCCCCTGTTTACAAATGCGTTTAGATACGGCTTTATACTGTCGTCCGTATCTCTCCCGTCAAAATATGTATTAAATATTGTATAATCATAAGCAGGTGCAACCCCCATAATCAACGCTGCCCAGTATGCAATTTCCTGCCTTTGGGCAGGTATCGTGCCCTCAAATCCGTCATGGAGTATAAGCCCTCTATCCCGTGCCAATTCAAGATACCCGTCCGCCCATGAACCCGCAGAGTTTGCTTCGCCCGTCTCTGCATTAAATGCCCTGTATAAAAACGCCAACGCCTCAACCCGGGTAACACTTGCATCCGGCAAAAATCTCTCCTCGTCAACCCCATGGGCAATACCCATAACCGCCGCTTGAAATACCGCTTCTCCCGCCCAGTGGTGTCCCCCACTCCAAAAAACATCATTAAAAGAGATATTCTTGTCACTTGCTATACCCGTGAAAACATTTTCATAAGCTATGGCGGTTTTTGGGGAAGCTGATAGTATTAAACTTAATATTACGGGTATAATTGTTAGTTTTAATCTATTCAAACTAATACCATAGCCTTTCTTATTAAATCTGCATCCTCATTATTTCGTTATAGGCATCAATAACTTTATTTCTTATTTCAAGGGTTAAATTTAAAGTTAAATCCGCTTTTTCCGCCGCAATCATCACATCGTGAGGGTTTGTGTTGCCACCGCTGATAAAGCTTACATTCTCCGCCTTGTCCGCTGTGTCCGCAGCGGCGGTGGCTTCCAAAAGCTTTGAAAACACTTTTTTAAAGCCGCTTTCCTCGTTTTGGGTTACCTCATTTATCCTGTTTAGTGTAAATCCGCTTTCCGAAATGGCATTAATATTCATATTTCCTCCGTTACTTTCCTATTTCAAGCGCCTTAAAGGCCATGTTTTTAAATGCGTTTATAGCAGTTATATTTGCTTCATACGAACGTGTTGCACTCATCATGTCTATCATCTCCGTCACGGTGTTTACATTAGGCATATACACATACCCGTCTTCATCGGCATCGGGGTGTGTTGGGTCATGCACAGGTGTAAGCGGAGAGGTATCCTCCACAATTTCTGTAACTCTAACTCCGCCTCCTGCCGCCTGCAAATGACTTGCAAACGAACTTCGCTCACCCATCAAAACAAATTTTCTGCGATACGGTTCCCCTGTTTGGGTTCGGGTAGTTTGAGCATTTGCAATGTTTTCCGCTATAACGTCCATCCTAAGCCGCTGGGCGGTTAGTGCCGAGCCGCTTATGTTCATAGACCCGAAAAAGCTCATTACTGTTTACCTCCTATTGCGGTTTTAAGTCTGCCAAACTCCGCATTAATCTTTTGAACAAGTGTGTTATAATGAATTACATTTTTAACCAAATTCATCTGCTCATTTTCAATGTCAACATTGTTGCCGTCCATACGAATTTCCGTGCTGTCGTCCCGCACTATCCTCGGCTGTAAGTCATCCGATAAACTCATATGCCCTTGGCGAGTTCTTTTCATTTCAATATCATCCGCCGCTCTTTTAAGCTCCGCATCAAAATCACACCGTGAAGCCATAAAATAC
>CAZNYY010000093.1:0-1467 GCA_964577335.1 uncultured Oscillospiraceae bacterium
GGGTTAGCCTCGCTAAGCGCCCTCAAAAAATCATCCCCCACATAGTTAGTCCCCCCGATATTAACCATCCCGTCAGTGCTGTAAGTTTTTCCGTCTATTATGGGGTTCGCTCCCGCATTCCCCACCGAATGTCCCCCGAGTTGCGCCGTGTTTCTAAGGGGTTTTAAGCCCGTCCCGCCCAAAAATAACTGTTTCAAAACGTCCTCGTTATCGGCGTAGTAACTTCCGTTATAATTCGTAAGCCCCCGGTTTCCTAAGTTGTATGTTTGCCCTCCGTAGTCTACCGTAACGCCCTTTGTCGCCTCGTCATACCCAACATTACTAACGCCTGTTAACCCTTCTAAAAACCCCCTTGCCGCCACTCCTGTGGGCTGTATGGGCGCAGATGCCGCAGGGGTTGATTTTACGGACGATAACCCGCCCGTGCTGTCGTATGTTGGGGTAATCGTGCCGCCGCCCCAGTCCATCGGTTTTTTGTTTGTATTCGGCATAATATTCTCCTTTCTCGCATAAAAATAGCGCCCTGCATATGCAAAGCGCCGTAATTATAAAACTCTACTTCCTTCCCAACCGTTTTGCCTCATCCATATTGTACAATTCTTCTATTTTTACTTCAGGGCTTATCCTTCGAACTACTTCCCAAACCTTATAACACACGTCATACTCGTTTTCTATCCCCCAAAAAACGTGACATAGTTCCTCTGTAATGATGGCGCAAATTTGGATTTCGCTATACTTGAGAAGCCATTTGTCAATAGGATAGATGCAAAGCGTGCAACAGATAGCCACTTCCTCATCTCCTAACACTATAGACACTTCTCTTTTTCGGGTCAATATACAGTTAACCTTCGGAAGGTTCGTAATCTTGTCATTCTCTATTTGGTCCGCAACCTTTGAGAACACAATCTCAAAAAGCTCAATAATCTTCTGGGGCACCTTGACTGTTGACGAGAAAACAATCCTTTCTCTAATTCTCGGGTCAATAGTCGGTGCTGCCGTTTTAATTGCACGCCTAAAAATAGCCACAAATATCACTCTCCATTATCGTTAGTTGATAATAGAATACTATATAAGGAAGAATATGTAAAGGCTCATCCTATTTTGTTGTTTGTGGTTGGTGGTTTTACTGTCTGGTCGTTTTGCCCTTCAATCTTCTTTTTATCCATAATCCGCTTTATATCCCGCTTAAACTGTTTTAATAATTTCTTATCCGTGGTTTGGTTGAGTTTTCTTTCAAGCACTCTTTCCACCTCCCTCACATGCTATGTGGTTTCGTACCGCCGTGTCCTCGAACCCACCATACCACAACCCCGCTGTGACATTCAATGTCATGTTTTCCTTGTAATTTCCTCCATTTTAGCATATACTATAAATATAAATCATATAATGGAGGTTCCCCTATGAAACGTTTTATATCGGGCTTTGTCACCGCATCCCTGCTTTTCGGTATCACCGCACTTGCCGCAA
>CAZNYY010000093.1:1567-7734 GCA_964577335.1 uncultured Oscillospiraceae bacterium
CACCCTCAATCTCCGCACCCGTAATCTTGCCGCCCTCTATCTCCGTGCCTATTATTTTACTCCCCGCCACAGTCCCTGTAAAAATGGCATCCCCGTCCTCGTCAATCAAGAGTGTTTCCACCCCCGCCTTATTCCTCATGGTAAATTCGTAATTCCCCGTTTCGGGGTTATACCCCATCACAAGACGGATATTCCCGTCACTGTCTTTCATTTTAAGCTGTGACCCGTCAAGATGGGTTGTGCCGTCCTCGCTCTTAACCTCCGTCATGTTGGTTGAAATAAATTGTACATTCATACTGTCCAAATGTCTCAAAAGCCACCGCAGTTGTTTTTGTAATTTTACCACGGCTTCCTGCATATCAAAGTGGGTTTCAAATCCTCCCATGTTCACATCTATTCTAACTTCCGGCATTAATACGTCCCCTTTCTTGTTCGTACATCTCTTTCAATACTGTGTATTTTGCAATTCCCCGTACCGCTTATTTTAAGCTGTAACCAGTCTGAATTGTGTCCCCATGCAGAACCTATGTTCACCCGTATAATTTGTAAACCCCCGTTTAAAACACCCGCATAAACCCTCTCCGATGTGGCGGCAGACTGCCCCTTGTTGTTCTCCGCATCAACATTAATCGAACCCTCACCCTCGGCTGTTATATAAACACCGTACCAGTTTTGCTTTTCCGATGGCGTGCCCGAAGAAAACCATTTGCTGTGCCAGTGCCAGTCAACTGTATCTTCCGTGTCCGATACCATTTTGTATATTTTGCCGTCAGATGATAAACCGTATAATTCATTCTTAACAATAGTAAAATCTATAAACCCCGCATCATCCTCCGCAGTCCATATACCCGTTCTCGTGTCATAAACCAACAGTATGTTCTTGCCGTCTTTTTGCGGTAAACTAAGATAGTATCGTTCTCCATCACTCCCCGCACAGGCATCCGACATATCCCCCGCATTGTCAATATATCGCTTAATCGTAGCCCCTATATCCGCAAGGGAACTCCCGCCGATATATCTGTAAACACTTTTCGCCCCCAACCAAAACATCTGTGTTTTAACCTTGCAAATACTTCTCTGTGCCATACAGCCTATGGTGTCGCTCACAATATTGAAATCGAAATTTGCAAAACGGTTTCCGTATAATTCATGCGTACTGTGGGGCTTAAAGCATACTATATACCCCGAAAACTCGGTTATGGCAGACAATTCTTCGCCGTTCGGGGTTTCCACCTCAATTTGAGAACTTTCTTTTGTGGGGTCATTCCATACATGGGGTTGGCGCAGTCCGCTATAGTGAAGGAACATACCCTCTATGCCGAAAAGCTTGTTAGTCGATAGTGCCAACGCTTTCACGGGCGGCATTTTCTCAAAAGTCCCCACTGCCCCCGTATCGTGTTTTCTGTAATAGTTCGTTGTGCCGTTTACATATATAGTTTGGTCTACAAATTCAATACTCTCGCCCCGCCCCGTGCCGCTCATACCCGTTTTAATATTAGTCCATGCACCCGTGTCAAAATCGTATGATTTCCATACATTCCCCTCAACCGCCGTGAGGGTTTCCCCTAAAATACTGCCAAGATAACGAACTTCGCCCGAAAGCTCGGCGATAACTTCCCTCCCCGTCCTCGTTTTCAGCAGCGGGTAATCCCTTGTATCAAGATTACACATATCCTCCGCTTGCCCGTCCTCGATAAGAAGGGGGGAAATTCCTGTGTTTATCCCCGAAAATGCCCGAATGGGCAACTTTCCTTTTCCCGATAAATCCTGTAAATATGGTTGCATAATAATCTCCCTAAGAAAGGGGGCGGTTTCCCGCCCCTCATACTATCCTGCCAAGCCCGTTGACCCTACAAGTCCACGCCAATCAACATATCCCGTGTCAAATCGGCAGTACCCGTAGAACCTCCAGTCCATTTTGTTTGAAATCTTCTCGCTGTCGAATATCGGTTTTTCACGCCATAGGAACATCAGGTTGTCCATGGCACTGTCCTGTATAAACCAAGGCTTGCCCGCTCCGCCCGCAAGGTAGTCCCACACCGCAATGGTAAGCCCCGGCAATGTGTTCTTGTCGTTTAAATCCGTCCCTGCCTGAAGTGTTGACTGTAAGAGTGCCCTTGCGGTAAACTCCCAGTCGGGATGCACCACAAGCCGCCTTGCGTGCGCCGCAATAAGCACGCCCGCCTCGTCAACCTGTAACCTCATCTTCGTAAGTGCATTTTTCAGGTTCGCATCGTTTAAAACACCTGTTACAAGGTTGTCACCCATGGCGGTGCTGTTAATCAGAGGGTGAGCCGCCGAAAACAGCGAAACCCCGTCATACCCAACGTTTGAAAAGCCGCCCGATATAACATTCGCCGCATCGCTCTCCTCGGTTGCACGAAGCCCCCTTGCAAGCTTTTGCGCACTGCCGCCCTTGCCCGTACCACGCATAACATTGTACTGGTCGTCCTGCATAAGCTCCCATGTAATTTCATAGGATTTGTCAAATCGCCTTGCGGTGAAGGTCGCAATGTCGCCCTCCGCCATGTCGTCAAAGTTGAAGTCCGACCCCTCCGTGTTCTCACCCCACTTACCGAACGCACCGAAATGCGGGAATGTTTCGTCCTTCTTTGTCATAGTACCCTCTTTGAAAATAGCCGGGTACTGCTTTTCTTTCTCGGTGTACACCTCATAGAAAATCTTCTTGTGTATCGGTGTCAACAACTCCCCAAAGTCAGACCTGTTAAGTTTAATAGCTGCCATAAATTTTCACTCCTTATTTTTTTCTGTATTTTGCATACTCGGCAGGGGACATACCTCCCGCCTCCGCAAACGCCAATTCCTGTGTTGTAAGCTTTACCTTGTTCTTGGGTGAGGGTGCGTTCCCGGCAGAAGATAGGGCAGGTATCTTTTTGTCCTGCTTTTTCTGCTCGGCTCTGCCCGCCGCCGCCTCCTCCGAAAGTACCTTCGCCCTCTGCTCGCCAAACAGCGCATTGTATGCCTCACGGACGGTCAAATTCTTCTCATCGGCATAACTTGTCACCTCGTCCGCCACCTCGTCAATGTCCCCGTAAAACGGGTTGTCACGAAGCTGCTGTATCTCGCCGTCAAAATCCCGTCCGCCCTGTGCCGCTTCAAGTTCCTTAATCTTTTTCTGCTGCAATAAAAACATTCTTGCGGTGTTCTCGTCCATGCCGTGCTGCTCAACAAACTTCTGTAATGTCAGGTTGTCCATACGTTCCTCAAGTGCCTTCGGGTCACTCACCCCTGCACCTTCCATAACCCTGCTCATGGCTCGTTTTAAGTCATCATTTTCCTTCCTCATGTTTCGTGTTTTCTCCCGCTCACGGCGCAAAGCCGCCAAAGGCACGGTCTTGTCCTCGGGCTTTTCTTCCTCGGGTTCTTCCTCTGCGGGAGTCTCCTCCAAAGGAGTGCCCTCCGCAGGAGCGTCCTCCTCGGCGGTTTCTTCATCCGAAACTTCCTCGTCCTCTATGATAACTTCAATTTCTTCTTCAGGGTTTAATTTTTCCTTATCCATAATATCCTCCTATTTTTTTCCGACTTTATTTGTCGTAATCTCGCCTATCCGTCAGACGGCAACGGACTTGTTACCGCAGCTATCCCTGCGAAGTTTGCATTTTTACGGTATGCTAACCTAAAAGTTCAAGTATCTGTTCACGGTTTGCGTTTTTCGGAAGTGTTATCCCCCTATCTTTTGCCATTTTCCGAAGTTCGTTAAACCCTACCTCGTTTAAATCCTCACCTCCCTCGGGTTCAATGTCCAAAACCTCCCAACTCTGCCTCACGGGACGTATGTAAAGCTTGTACCGCTTTCCGCACCCGCATAAAGCCTCTGAAAACCGCTTAACTCTGCCCCCGTAAAAGTTCACGGGCGGCTTTGTGAACGGCGGCTTTATGTCCGCTGTTCCAAACTCGTACCCGCAAGGGCAGAAAAGTGACCTTAAATTATCCATTATTTCTCACCCCCTCTCATAATTAAATCTTTTAGTATGAATAGGCGATTTTGCCCCGCCATGAAACCCCATCTAAAGTCTCAAAATAAATTACGTGTGTTTTCTGCCCTTCCAACAATTCGGCGTTCCCCGTCCCAACCCATGTAACAGGAAAATCCCATGTGACTGTCATTTGTGCATCAGCCCTTAAATGCAACTCAAACCTGCATGGGCCTTGTGCCTCGGCTTTTATAACACGGTCGTCAGGCGGATAAAGATAATAAATCCCCGGCGCCGCCGCCCCTACATTGTAAAAGTCATCGTCCCATGGCGCTTTGGCTTGTACGGTCAGCACCATGTCCTCCACAATAACATAACTCTCTCCATTCACGGAGGTAATCCTTCCTCCCTCCAGGGTGTATGTTATACCCGTGCTTTCGTTTATAATTTTCATGCTATGCCTCCTTACCTGTACATCATTTTCTCCGCATACTCATGGAGTGTCACTTCCATAACACCCCTGTGCCCGCATGCGGGGCAGTGTCCAATTCTGTCCTCGCTCCACCCCTCGTCACGAAGCGCCACCCTCTCGCACCTTGTACAAACGGGGTTGCCCTTTAAATCTTCAAAATCCAGTGTCCGCAAATACTCGTGTACCTTCATCCTGTGCAAAACGCTTTTCGGCAAATAAATCATATCCCCACCTCGCTTGGCGCAACATTCCCCGCCGCATTTACTCCCTGTATCTGCGGGCTTTGGTTTACATACTGCTCGGCGGGTGACACATTCCCCGGTGCGGCTTGGGGCATAGGAAGTTCAGGTTCAACAGGCAAACCAAAACTCTCAACAAGCCACTTCCGCATTTCCTCGGGCGTTATAAGCCCTCCCTTGGCAAGTTCCATCATCATGTTGTACACAAAAGCTTTGTTTGTCGGCATTCCCGCCCCAACCGTCACCTTAATGTCAAACTCGGCGCTCTTTTTCTGCCCGTCAAGCATAAACCGGGGGCTTTCCGCATCGGGGTTAGCGGACGAAAACTTGCCTTTAAAACGGCTGTCGGCGGGCTTTACGCTCGGTATCTCGTCAAGCTCCGTACCCTTGAAAAATATAAACTCATCGTCCGTGTCCGTCACCCGTATTGCAACATCCCTCGTCCAAAACTCCCGTACGAGGTCTAAGCAATATGCAAATACTTCCGACAATGTTTCCTGTAACAACACCTTCTTGTGCTGTATTCCCGCCGTGCCCGCCTGTTGTAATGCTAATGCCTCCGTTGCCGTGTCAACCCCCTGCTGTTTGTTGCCCGTCATTTGGTCGGAAAAGCGTGACACCCTCTGCGTTTCGTACTGCAACGCCATGTTACGCCGCTGTACAATGTACTCGGGCAGCTTCGGCGGTTCAAGGTTTTTAATGGCGTTTATGTCGTTTATGGGTATGTTTAACCCCGCCTCGTTTGTCAGTGCATCCAAGTCAACGCCCGACCCTGTTGACACAACCCTCTGCGGGTTCCCCGTAAGCCTTGCAGACAGCCTTATTTGGTCGTCCAAATCGTTTATAAGGTCTTGCAGGGGAATAAGTAACTCAACGTCCCCCTTGCCCCATATCGACCCTTCACGGCGATATAGCGGCGTAAAAAAATATGGGTATTTGCCGTTTTCGTAAAAACTCCCCTCGCCGCTCTCCGACAATATAAGCCCGCACCCCGTCATCTCCGTAAGCCGTAACTTTCCGTCCTCCCTTGTCCATACAAGCATGTGAAGGTATTTTTCATTGTCGCCGAAAACCCCCGCACTCTGCTCGTCAAATATATCTCCCGCCTCCCCTTCTATAGCCATCCCATTCCCATTTGCCTAAATCTAAAAGCGAATACGCTGAATTTAGCGCATTATGGGGAAGATCAACATATCACGGCTTTATTAACTATAAATAAACGAAAACAAAAAAGCCGCCGCATAATCTGTGCAGCCTTCCAGATAGTAGTATTTTACTCGACTTTATTCGTTGTAACGTATATAATAAGAAAAAGGCCAGCTTGAAAGAGGGGAAGTTCATGGATTACATTACGCCGAAAGAGGCTTCACAAAAATGGGGCATCTCAGAACGCCGAATCCAAAAATTATGTGAAGAGGGACGTATTGAAGGAGTTGTTCGTTTTAGCAAGCGATGGGCGATTCCAAAAGACGCGCAAAAGCCTGTAGATGGCAGGTTGAAGAAGTCTTTTGTTTAGATTCA
>CAZNYY010000094.1:0-7582 GCA_964577335.1 uncultured Oscillospiraceae bacterium
ATAATTTCTTGCCAAAATCACCTTCCACAAGGGCAGAGGTTGCAGTTTTTATAAGCAGACTATTAAAATTATAGGAGGTATGTAAGTAATGAAGAGAAAACTTTTGGCGCTAACACTGACATTTATGATGTTATTGTCAACCGTGGCTTTGGCAGAATATTCATCGGTTAGGGAAGGATTCCCTTACTTGCAGACATTTGAAAACGCAGCATGGGTTACCGAGAGCAATGCCTTAGAGATTGGCGAGAGCAGGGGGCTTGGTGCGCACAATCCGGAAGAGTGGAAAGCAGTTAACTACACAGCGGACCATATATGGATGTATCTTACAAGGGTTGAGGACCCCGCACGAAACTATGCTTTTGAACTTAGGGCAAATGAAAACATAAGTGCGAACAGGAATTTACAGGCGTATATACAGCTTGGAACTTCGTTCAATTCCGGTTACGGCGATGATATGATAACTGTTGAAATGGATGTTATGGCAACAAATAATGTCATTGAAAAGCGGATATATACAAGGAACCAAGCCGCATCATGGACGCATCCGCTGAGATTACACAGCGACGGTAATTTCCATGTGAATGCCGTGGATACGGGAGTAGCTTATGAGCCATTAAGATGGTACAATGTAAAATTTGTTTTGGACAATGTAAATGACAGATGTGCCGTGTTTGTTGACGGGGCGCTACTGGGTAGCTTTAACTTTGCTTTCGAAAGTATCGGATGGATATATACAGAGTTAAGGGGTGTTACAGGTAAAGCAGCGGACTCCCTTTTCTTTGACAATGTAAAGGTTGAGGAGGCAAGTTATCCGGGAACATTTGAGTTGAACACTAATCTTACAACTCCTGCAAACGGTGAGACAGGTGTTTCAACGGCAGTGGGTAATGTTGACCTTGTTTTCAATGAAGAGGTTTTAGGGGTCAATGCGAGCAGCTTCACACTAAACGGTTCGAGTGACTTGATAACAGGTGTGTACAATTTTCCGGCGGATCCGAAAAAGGTCAGCATAGGGGTGGGACAGCTTGAACCACAGACTACATACACACTAAATTACAACAATGTATCCGATGTGCATGGGAGGTTTGCACAGGGCAGCCTTACATTTACAACGGGTGCGCCCGAAGTGCTGTATTCTTCAACGCCCAATTCACTCCCCTACAGACAGACCTTTGACGGGACTGCATGGCTTGCTTTAAACGGCGGGCAGCCCATGGGTGCGGGAGAGAGGAATTCAAGGGGATACAGTAACCCTGAAAGTTGGTATTGCCAAAACTATGACAGTGGTCAAAATTTATGGATGTGGCTGACGGGCTCGGGGGATGAGCAGGGCAACGTGTTTGAACTTCGTTCAGAGGCAAGTAAAATCTCAAAAACCCTGCAAGCTTGGGTTGAACTGCCCGATATTGAGGTATATAAAAGCGACTACATCAAATTTTCATCCAAAGTTAAGGCAGAATCAAATCTTCTTGCAAAACATGTGCAGATAAGACCGAGAAAGGCAGATAATGGAGCGGGGCCGATTATATCTGCGGTTACATTTGCTACTGACAATACAATAAAGGTTGCGGGTAAAGATACAGGGCTGACATATACAAATGGTGAGTGGAACGATGTTGAAATTATAATAAACAAAAAAAGCGGTACATATGTGGCAAGTATAAATGGCGAAATTGCACCTGCATATGGTGAATTAGGTGACTGGGCTTCTTTTAGAAATGTTTATTATGCCCTTCCCGCAACAACTGCAGGACATACCGATTCCCTATTATTTGATGATGTAACAATTGAAGTGCTTGATGACATTGAAACTGCCGAGCTTGTGCTTATGGAATGTATTCCTGCAAACAATGCGGTTGATGTTGATGCTGACACTGCCATAACCTTAAAGTTTAACAATCCGCTTGCAGGCGCACCCACTCCTTCACAGTTTGCAATAAACGGGCATTACAGTTGGGTGAGAAGTATTGATTTTGATGTTGCAAACCCAACTGAGGTTGTAGTTACACCGTACTGCCTTGATGCAAACGCTTTGAATATAGTTGTTTTTGAAAATATAGTGGACTATGCCGGCAACAAAGTTGGGGGTACCCTTCAGTTTTCAACAGGAAACGCAAAAACTGCATTTTCCTTTGGTGGAGCGGAGTTTTTAAGCGGTGAAAACAAAATTACCCAAATTGAAAGCGGAACCATTACCGCAAAGGTATACGCAAAGAACAATTATTCGGAAACAGGCAAGGTGCATATGCTGCTTAGCCTTTACCAAGACAAAAAGTTGGTTGATATTAGTATTGTAGAGGCTCAGATTGAGCAGGGCGAAGCGGACGAGATATCGGTTTCAATAAATTTTAGTGACGAGACGATTGAAGACTATGAAATAAGACTTATGATTTGGGATCCTCACTCCCTTGCACCACTTAGGCATGTAGCAACACTTAGTACGGTGATGACGGACTAATAACAACGAAAAACATACCGGGCAAACCGCTCGGTATGTTTTTTTGCAATATTTCATAGTCGCATGCTACAAGAAAACTAAAACTGAGGTACAGGTAAGCACCGCATTGACAAAGGAAGCTTTGTAACTTATAATAAAATCAGCTAAGTTTCAGGCGTTACATAACAAACTAATTAGAAACGGAGATTGAATATGATTACAGATTCAAAATGGATATGGCACGAAGGTGAGTATGATAAAAACGAGTATGTCGATTTCATTTTTGATGTTTGGCTGGATATGAAAGACGAAAAGGCAGAGTTTTATATTAGTGTTGACAGTGAATACGAGTTGTGGATTAACAGTAAATTTGTAAATTGCGGTCAATATGACGATTTTCCAGAGAACAAAGTGTACGATACGCTAAACGTAGGGAAGTTTCTGAAAAAATGTAAAAACAAAATTGCCATCACTGCATATTATCAGGGCGAATATAGTTTTCAATATGCAAAAGGAGAGCGTGGTATTTCCTTTGCGCTGAAGAATTTCAATGATTGGTTTCACAGCTCGGACAAGGTTTTAAGCAGAGTTTCAAAAACCTATCAAAACGGAGAAATTTTCAAAACTACAAGGCAGTTAGGCTTTGGTTTTCAATACGATGCAAGAAATGATGACAGGTGGCAGGCTCTTGAATATGTTCATGATAGTGACTGGGGTCCTTCGGTCATAAAAAATATTCAGACAGAGTTACAGCCCAGACCAATTCAAAAAAACACGATTTGTGAGAATACCCCTGCGGTAATTTATGCACAGGGATACTTCAAGAGGGAAAATGTGACGGACACCATTGCTGCTGTTATGCATCAGGATTATTTATCTCACAGAAAATTTGAGGATATTTTTGACGGGGAAAAGTCTTTCCCAATAACATATAAAGGCAGCCAAAAGGAAGGCATTTATCTCGTTATTGACTTGGGGAAGGAAACCTGCGGTTTTTTAAGTCTGTCTATTAATACCAATTGCGGCACATTTCTGGACATTGGTTATGGGGAGCATCTTGATGATTTGAGGGTGCGTACAGAAATTGAAGGAAGAAATTTTGCAAATACATATATCTGCAAGGAGGGAAAGCAGAGCTTTACCTATCGTTTTAGGCGAATTGCGGGCAGATATATAGAGGTACATATCAGTAATTATGAAGAAATCAGCATTGATTATATTGGAGTACAGCCCGTTATGTACCCTGTTGAGGAAAGCGGAAAGTTTGTTTGCGCAGATTCCCTTCACAATAAAATTTTTGAAACTTGTGTAGAAACCCTCAAGCTTTGTATGCATGAGCATTATGAGGACTGCCCATGGCGTGAGCAGGCTTTGTATAGCTTTGATTCTCGTAATCAGGCGCTGTTTGGCTATTATGCTTTTAACGAATACCAGTTCCCAAAGGCATCTATTGATTTGTTAGGCGGAAATATAAATTCCGAAGGCTATGTTTCCATATGTGCGCCGACAGACGAAATACAGAGAATCCCGTCATTTAGCTTTATGTGGCTTTTGGAAGTGTGTGAATATACAGAATTTAGTGGTGACATGTACCTTGTGGAAAAGTATTGGAAACAGATGAAGTTTATGGTGGATGCCTATGCGGGAACAATGGAAAATGGTCTTGTGGTGCCGCCTGGGGGGGAGGAATATTGGAACTTTTATGAATGGTCGGAAGGCTACGACGGAATGGATGAAAGTATCAAGGCATTGAGGGAAGAAAGCGGTTTCTGTGACGGGGTTTACAATTTAATGTTCTATTTGGCATTAAAAGAAATGATTAGCCTTGCAGAAAAAATAGAAGATAAAGAGTTTGTGGATAAATACCAAAGGATTTCGGAAGAAATTAAAACAACATTTCATAATGTGTTCTGGAACGATAAAGAGAAACTGTATTCAACCTATAAGCTAAACGATGAGTTTTTTCACTACGGCGAGCTTACTCAGGCATTGGCACTTTACACGGGAATATACCATGAAGAAATATGCAATCACCTTTGCAACGCTTTGCTGAAAAATGATAGCTTGGTAGAGATAACACTTAGCTATGCAATTTTCAAATACGAAGGGTTGATTAAACACAACGAAAAGTACGCAAAGACGGTATTTGATGATATTGCGAAAAATTGGGGCGCTATGCTGTACCAGGGGGCTACAACGTTTTGGGAAACAAAAAAGGGCAGTGCGGATTTTGATTATGCGGGCAGTCTTTGCCACGGCTGGTCAGCAACACCTTTATATATGTATTTTAGATATATTGCCGGTATTTCGTCCCATGGCAAACTACAGCCGAACAGAGATGTTTTCCCCCTGTTTTCCGCCGAGGTGAAAATGCGGGATGAAATAATAAAAGTAGAGCATATTTGATACAAGATAAAAAAACAAAAAGATGGTTGAGGTGGATTTTTGACAGGGCGGGGAATTATGACACCCGCCCTAATTTTTCGAGCATGGGTCTTGCTGTGAACAGTAGAAATACTATGAGATGCCCCTGTTGATTGAATAGCTTTCCATTTTTGAACCTCCATTATATTGATTATAATTGGCCAAGTGCATGGTGCAAGATAGCAAAGATACAGACTGACGGGATAAATAATTTTTCCTTTATGCTGTTTGATATTTTATCGCATCCTTTACAAAAGGTTTGCCGCCGCCAGCATACGAAACAGCATTTCCGCCACTTCAAAACGCTTTATGGCTTGGGCAGGCAGAATGTCTATATCATCCTGTGAGAGGATGTTTTCCTGATAACAAAAAGCCAGTGAGGGCAACGCCCAATCGGAAACAGTTATATAATCACCAAACTGGGCAAGTACATTCCGTATAGTAACCCCGTCAAGTGCGGTTTCCATACCGCATAGCTTAGCTGCACGGGCAACCATGGCGGCGGCTTCTTCACGGGTGATTACCCCCTCGGGGTTAAAGGAGGTGGGGGATGTGCCGTTTACAATGCCGTACCCATAAGCCGTTCCCACATATCCGGCGTACCACGCATCTTTCGGCACATCGGCAAATATGGCAGCGGTTTTTTGGGGCAGTCCAAGGCTGCGTGTGACAATCGCCGCAAACTCCGCACGACTCATGGTGGCGTTTGGGTCAAAAACCGTACTGCTTTTTCCGCTGATAATACCCCGTGCCGCTAAAGCTTCAATGGCGGGTTGGTTTTTATGCCCCTGTATATCGCCAAATGTTTTGCCAAAACTTATAACCGGCATGAGATTTACATCGGCATTTTTTGCGGGCAGTCCCGTTCCCTCCCATAAAACAAATTCGGTACGTTTTACTGCATCATCCATACGGTAAAAGCTTTTCTTGCCGTCTAATAAACGCTGTACGGCAACAAGCCCGCAAAAAACCTGTTCGGTTGACATATGATTATTGTCGGCGGTGCCCAAAGTGTGGCTAAAGCCGCCGTCCCCCTTGCTAAAGGACAGAATGTTGTCTACAAGAGTTTTTCCGTTTTTTACAAAACGGGGGTCGTCCACGCTTATGCCCAGTTCCGAAAGCCCCACTAAAACCTGCACGGCACTTTCGGAATTTTGGGTGCCTTCGCTTGCGTAGCCGCCATCGCCCTCCTGCATTTTTGCAAGGCATTCAACAGCTCTGCCGACAGCCGCTTTAACCTCGGGTCTGTCTTGGTATTTTGCCAAAGCTTGAAGCGCCATTCCCGTTATATCGGGGTCGGCTTTTTCACTTTCGTCAATTTTACCGTTTGAGTCTGCTGTGAGATTAAATCCGCCGTCCGAAAGCTGGAGGCGAAGGATTTCAGAGATATACAAATCCCGTGTTGCCTGTGTTTTCGCCTCGCTATTTTTGGGTATGGTGTAATTTGCGCTGTCAAGAGCAATAAGTGCAAAAATTGCCCCATTAATACCTTGCCATATGGTTTTTTCAAAATCGCCCAGTGGCAGGGTTAAATCATATCCCGCCACATTTTGAGGGTCATAGCCTGCGGCTGTAAGTCCAAGAATTAAACGTGAATATTCGGTGTATTTCTTATCATGCAAAATACCGTCCTCCGCCTTGACATATTCTTCAACTGCCTTGTAATAATTTTCATAATAGCTGTCAGGAACACTGTATCTGCTGCGTGCAAGCCCTATAATGGTCCACTCGCCGCCGATGGTGCCAAATTGTGGATTTTCCACTGTTTTAAGCAGGTATTCGGCAGTTTGGTCCACTGCTGCATCTATGCCCGTTTTATCCATCGCAAAAGCAGATGCAGACATAATGAATATTAAAACAAGCGCCATTGTTTTTTTCATCATATTCATAACCCCTCCAAACAAATTTATTTCAATAATATGATGTTTTCAATAAACCTCTGTACCAGTGTTGCAATCTCTGCACGGGTTGCGTTGTCGGCGGGCGCAAGCAATGTATCGCTTCTGCCGCTGATAATTCCCGCCGCTTTTGCCCATTTCATAGGAACTGCCGCCCAGTCGGACACGGCTGAGGCATCTGTGTAGCCTGAAATGTCCGCACTTTGTGACACGTCCTTACCAAGCCTTTCCCCATAGCGGTACAGGATAACCACTATTTGTTCACGGGTAAGCAAATCATTCGGTCCGAAGGTTCCGTTACCGTAACCGGATATAATTCCATTTTCCGCTCCCCATAATACAGCATCGGTATACCACTGGTCAGCGGGAACATCGGTAAAGGGAATTTCTGTGCTTGATGCCTCCGAGCCGCCGTAACGATGGAGCATTGTCACGAGCATTCCGCGGGTAACATTAACATTCGGGTCAAAAACCCCACTATCTGTGCCTTGCATAATGCCGTTTTCCGTCACAAATCTCACGGCACCCTCAAACCAGTCATCATTCTTTATATCGCTGTACGGGTTCTGCCAACTATCTGTCGCAGGAGCGGAGGAGGGGGTAGGCGTGCTTCCTGTGCCGCCGCTGCTTCCGCCGGGTGATGAACTGCCGCTTTCTATTCGTATTTTTATGGTGTACCATGTTGCCGTATGGTTAGCAGTTTCACTGCTTTGGGTCCATGCCCTCTCTCCGATGCCAATATAAATAACATCTCCGTTTTTAATCGGAATATCGGAGTTTTGCCTATAAAAAGATGAGCCTTCCGTTTTACTTGTAACCTTTT
>CAZNYY010000095.1:0-4940 GCA_964577335.1 uncultured Oscillospiraceae bacterium
CTGCGGTGGAAGCCTTGAAACTTATAATCGATGGGGATAAAAAGTTATTGTGAGGTAAGGGTCACTTCAATAGTTATGGTTCGCCCGCCTCTCAAAAGGTTTAATTTAACTTTTTCGCCCGGCTTGTGGTAAAAAAGGCGCTCACGCAGGTTTAACATAGTGTGTATTTCGATGTTATCAACATGCGTTATTACATCTCCTTTGCGCACACCTGCACTGTATGCGGGGCCGGAGTTGTCTATTTCCGTGACATAAATTCCCCCCTCGCCCGGAAAACCTCCCACAACATAGGACGCTACCGCACGGTCATAGGCATAAAGCCCAAGGTACGGTGTTTCAAAACTGCCCTCGTTCATTATCCTGTCAATTACGGGACGGCAGAGGTTTATGGGTATTGCAAAACCCATGCCCTCGGCACTTGTCACCTTTACGGTGTTAATAGCTATTATATTTCCGCTCATGTCTATAAGCGGTCCTCCGCTGTTGCCGGGGTTTATAGAGGCATCGGTTTGAATTAAATCCTCCATATAATATGTCTGCCCGTTTTCTGAAAGGGCTATGGTGCGGTTTAATGCACTGACGATGCCTGCCGTTACCGTCCTTTGAAACTGAAGACTTAGGGGGTTGCCGATTGCAATCACCCCTTCACCCACGGTTACTGCCGAGGAATCGCCCAGTGAAGCGGGGGGGACCGTGCCCGCGTCAAGCTTTAAAACGGCAAGGTCAAGTCCTGCGTCACTCCAAACGGGGGATGCGGTTACAGTGTCCCCTTCGTTTGTGGTAACATATATTTTTGTGGCGTTTGCAACCACATGTTGGTTTGTAAGTATATGCCCGGCATCGCTTACCGCAAAGCCCGACCCCATGCTCCAAAGTTCTCCTGCCGACGGGTCAAACAAACTGCGTTTTGAAACCGTGGAGGATATCCCCACAACCGAGGGCATAAGCCGCTCTGCAACTGCGGGAATGCCGGAGCTTACAACGGGCAGCGGCGCTGTTTGCGAAAGTCTTACTCCATCCTCGGGTTTTGTGTCATATGTGTTCACGGCAGACACAAAGAAAGAAACTGCCGCCGATACTGCGGCAACAAGTAAAAAATTAAATACTTTTTTCAAAGGAACTCCGCCTTTCACTCTTTTAAAAGTATTATCTGTAGGTTTTGTCTTTTTATTCCCATAAATATGGTTATTGTGAAGTCATTTCACCAATTCTTATTTACAAAAGCGACGAATGAGTATATAATATGATTATGGATAAATTTAGACATGACGAAAGGTGGGAATTGCTATGGACGGGTTCACCGTACCGCTGATGGACCTTGTAAATGAGATGAAGCTTGAAATTGTAAGCGAAACGGACAATATAAATGAAATAAAAATAAGCTCGGTAGATGTTTTGCGCCCCGGGCTTCAGCTTGCGTCGGGGTTTTACGGATATTTTGACAATCAGAGGATACTTATTTTCGGCAGGATGGAAAATGCATATCTTGATATGATTGAGCCCTCCGCAAGGCTTGCTACCCTGATTAAGCTTTTCGAAAAAAAAGTGCCCGCTGTAGTAAGCACAAGAGGACAGGAAATACTTCCGGAGGTTTTGGAAACGGCGAAAAAATATAATATCCCGATACTTAGGACAGAACTTGATACTTCTCCGTTTATGGCGGGGCTTATTGCGTCCTTAAACATTCATCTTGCGCCGAGGATTACGCGGCACGGTGTTTTGGTGGAGGTTTATGGAGAAGGAATTCTTATGATAGGCGACAGCGGTGTGGGTAAAAGCGAAACGGCGATTGAACTTGTAAAGAGGGGTCACCGCCTGGTGGCGGATGATGCGGTTGAAATAAAAAGAGTTTCTTCAAAAACACTTGTGGGCAGTGCCCCTGCGATAATACGACATTTTATTGAACTTAGGGGTATAGGCATTGTTGATGTGCAAAAGATTTTTGGTATGGGTGCCGTTAAGGACACTGAGAAGATTGATTTTGTGATAAATCTTGAAACTTGGGAGGACGGCAAGCAGTACGACAGGTTGGGGCTTGACGGTGAGTTTACGGAACTTTTGGGTGTGAGGGTTCCTTCAACCACGGTACCGGTGCGCCCCGGGCGAAACTTGGCGGTGATTGTTGAGGTGGCCGCAATGAATAACCGACAGAAAAAGATGGGCTATAACGCCGCTGAGGCGTTAAATCAACGACTAATTGGCGAAGGCAGAATAATATAGGGGGAATGGGAATGTATCGTATAGGAATTGATTTGGGTGGAACAAATATAAAAGCGGGGATTATTGAAGAGGAAGGCAGAATTATAAGGAAAGATTCTGTACCCACGGGTGCAGGCAGGCATTATAGTGAAGTAATTCGTGATATGGCAAATCTTGCTACTGGGATTATTGAAGAGGAGGGGATTTCGAAGGAAGAAATTTTATCTCTCGGAATAGGCACGCCCGGCAGTTGTGACAACCGCACCGGTATGCTGTATTATGCAAATAATTTAAATTTTCATGATGTGCCAATGAGGGCGGAAATGGAAAAGTATATTAATTTGCCCATAAATATAGGTAACGATGCCAACTGTGCCGCTTTGGGGGAATACCACGGCTTGGATGAGAAGATGGACAATGTGGTTTTTATAACCCTGGGCACAGGAGTGGGCGGGGGAATAATAATAAACGGAAGCTTGTACACAGGCACAAACGGCTCGGCCGCCGAGGTTGGGCATATAGTTTTGGTGAAGGACGGAAAACCCTGTCCCTGCGGCAGGCTGGGCTGTTGGGAGGCGTATGCATCCGTTACGTCACTTATTGATATGAGCCGTGAGTTTATTATAAACAATCCCGAAAGTGATGTCGCCGCCGCATGCGGGGGTGACAGCGACAAGGTCAGCGGAAAAACGGCGTTTGAGCTTGCAAGGGCGGGCAGTGAAAACGGCAAAAAGATTGTTGACGAATGGATTTCATATGTGGCTGAGGGAATTGTGGATATGATAAACTTGTTTCAGCCTGATATCTTGTTCGTTGGCGGTGCCATAAGCCGTGAGGGTGATTTTTTGCTTGAACCGATACGCAAATATGTTGAGCGGGGCAGTTACACAACGGGTAAGGAAAGAACGAGGATTGAGATTGCACGTTTAGGGAATGATGCGGGGCTTATAGGTGCTGCGTTTTTAGGCGATTGATGGGAGGTTTTTGTGAGTTTGTATGAAGAGTTATATGGGATACTAAAAGAAAATCTCTTATGTAATGCACCTATGAAAAATAACACTACCTTTAAAATCGGCGGGGAGGCGGACTTTTTAGCGGTGCCGGGGAGTGCGGCGCAGCTTGCCGAGGTTTTGAAGGTTTGCAGAAATATGAATATAAGGCATATGATTATGGGCAACGGCTCCAACCTGCTGTTTTCCGACAGGGGGTACAGGGGGGTTGTTATAAAAATTGGTGAAAACCTTGGAGAAACACGTATTTCGGGGGATATATTTTATGCCGGCGGCGGACTGCTGCTTAGCCGTGCGGCAAAAGCTGCGGCTGCGGCAGGGCTTTCGGGTCTTGAGTTTGCAAGCGGAATACCGGGCACCGTGGGCGGTGCGGTGTTTATGAACGCAGGTGCTTACGGGGGCGAGATGGCGGACGTGGTTTTTGAAACGGAATACTTAAACAAAAACCTTGAAATTGTAAAAACCCGTGAACATGGGTTTTCATACCGAAACAGCATATTTCAAAAAAACGGCGGGGTAGTTACAGGTGTTTGGATGAAGCTTTGTGAGGGTGACTGCAAAGTTATTAACGAGAAAATACGGGAACTTACGGCTGCCCGCTGCGGGAAACAGCCCGTGGAACGCCCAAGCGCCGGCAGTGCTTTTAAAAGACCGAAGGGTGCATATGCCGCACAATTGATTGATGAGGCGGGGCTTAGGGGTTATACAGTCGGCGGGGCGCAGGTTTCAACAAAACATACGGGGTTTATTATAAATACAGGCAACGCTACGGCGGAGGATGTTCGGGCGTTGATGGAATATGTTGAAAAAACAGTGAACGAAAAATTTAACATAAAACTTGAAGGAGAAGTTAGGTTTGTAAGGGAGAACGACGAATGAGATTTGTAATTATAACAGGGTTGTCGGGTGCCGGGAAAACCTAGGCAGTACGGTGTATGGAGGATATGGGGTTTTACTGTGTGGACAATATGCCGCCCACCCTGCTTGGCAAGTTTGCGGAAATGTGTTGTCAGTCTCAGGGCAAGCTATCGCAGGTGGCTCTGGTGGTTGATGTGCGCGGAGGGGATATGTTTGGCGGTCTTAAAAAGGAGCTTGACGAGCTTCAAAAAATTTCTTGCGACTATGAAATTGTGTTTTTAGAGGCGGCAGACGAAACCCTTGTAAAAAGGTATAAGGAAAGCAGGAGAACACATCCCTTGTCCCCCGGCGGAAGGGTGGAGGAAGGTATTCTGGCGGAGCGGAAGATGCTAAGCGAGATAAAGATTTCGGCAGACTATATAATTGATACGACTAACATGAAACTGCAACATTTAAAAGCAAAGCTTAAATCCCTGTTTTCAGAGGGAACGGGGAAAAACGGCATGGTTATAAATGTAATTTCATTCGGTTTTAAATATGGCATTCCGCTTGACAGCGATTTGGTTTTTGATGTGCGCTTTATGCCCAACCCTTTTTATATTCCCGAGCTTAAACATAAGACGGGGAAGAATTTTGATGTTGAAGATTTTGTGATTAAAAACGGGCAAAGTGCTGTGTTTTTAGAGAAATTGATTGATATGGTAAAATTCCTTATCCCGCAATATATTGAAGAGGGTAAGGGCAACCTTGTAATATCCATAGGGTGTACGGGGGGCAAGCACCGCTCGGTTGTGATTGCCGAAAAGCTTTGCGCCGCACTGCTGGAGGATAAGAATAATTGTGTTATAAGCCATCGGGATATTGATAAGGATT
>CAZNYY010000095.1:4950-7577 GCA_964577335.1 uncultured Oscillospiraceae bacterium
GGCTGAAAACGGAATTAATGTAGTAGCCATGGGCGGCGGTACAGGACTTTCGACAATGCTTAGGGGACTTAAACATTATACAGAAAATATTACCGCAATAGTTACAATGGCTGATGATGGGGGCGGCTCGGGAATACTAAGACAGGACTTGGGTATGCTGCCGCCGGGGGATATACGAAACTGTTTGCTTGCACTTGCGGATATTGAGCCTGTGATGGAGAAGCTGTTCCGTTACAGGTTTTCGGAGGGTTTTTTAAGAGGGCAGAGTTTTGGTAACCTCTTTTTGGCGGCAATTTACGGAGTATACGGTAATTTTGAAGAGGCTATAAGCCGGGCGAACGATGTTTTGGCGGTGAGGGGGAGGGTTATCCCCGTCACAGGGCAGGATGTGCGCCTGTGCGCTGTGTTTGACGACGGCAGCGAGGTTTTAGGAGAGTCAAAAATCGCCGAGGCAAAGAAAAGCTGCGGGTGCAGGATTAAAAAGGTTATGCTGGCACCCGGGAGGGTAAAGCCTGCCAAAAATGTTATTGAAAGTATTGAAAACGCGGATATTATAGTTTTGGGGCCGGGAAGCCTTTATACCAGTGTTCTGCCAAACCTTTTAGTTGAGGGCGTGTCGGAGGCATTAAGAAAAAGCACCGCTCCCAAGGTTTACATATGCAATGTAATGACCCAGCCTGGGGAAACCGACGGGTACACGGCTTTTGACCATACCATGGCAATTATCGACCATGTGGGCGAGGGCGTTGTGGACCACTGTATTGTAAACACGGGGGTAATGCCAAAGTGGGTTTTGGAGCGGTACATGGAGGACGGTTCAAATTTAGTTGAAATTGACCGTGAAAGGTTTCAGGCTGCGGGAATACAGCTTTTGGAGGCCGATGTGGCGGAGCATGAGAGTGCTTTTGCACGTCACAATCCCAAACGCCTTGCGTTTCAAATTGCAAGGTTTTTGTCGCAGAGGGATGAAAAGGCAAGGGATTTTTTGAGAAAAAAGATGGAGTTGGGTGTTATTTGTTAGGGTGTGTTCGATAATTGCTTGTGTTTGGCATTTTCGACGAATTTTGTGTCAGACAAGGCAATTTTCCGAGGAAATAATTTGTTTGTTTTAAGGTAAATTAACACAGTATGATGCAAAGTTAGGAAAAATGACGGATATAATGAATTATCGAACACACCCTAGTAAGGGGGGGACGTAATGTCTTTTGCTTCTGATATAAAAAATGAGCTTTTGAGGGCGGAGAACAAAACTGAATGTTGTGCCATTGCAGAGCTTTGCGGTATTATTTGTTATGCGGGCAGCATTTCGTACACGGATGATGAGATGGAGCTTAGAATAGCAACGGAGAGCGCTGCCGCCGCACGGCGATGCTTTGCACTTTTAAAAAGGGTTTTCGGCATTGCGGGGGATGTAAATTTTGCCCGGGGGCGCTCGGGGCGGGGCGGCAATGCATACCATATTTTGGTTACGGGTGAGGACACGGTGAATATTGTGCTGTACGGACTTTATTTGTACGATGAAAGGTACTTGGGGCATATATCGTTTAGGGTAAATCCTGTTGTGGAGGAGTCTGCCTGCTGTAAAAAGGCATTTATAAGGGGTGCTTTTTTGGGCGGCGGTTCTATAACCAATCCTGAAAAGGCATATCATTTGGAATTTATCACGCACCACCTTAATTTAAGCCGTGATATGGAACGTCTTTTGGAAAGCTTCGGCACAACACCGAAAACGGTTTTAAGAAAATCAAATTATGTAACCTATTTCAAAAGCGGAGATGAAATTGGCGATGTTTTAAGTATAATAGGCGCACATAAATCGCTTTTGGAATTTATGAATATAAGAATAATGAAGGAAACGAGAAATTATGTAAACCGAAAGGTAAATTGCGAAACCGCAAATCTTGACAAAACCCTTGATGCGGCATTTTTGCAGGTTTCCGCCATTAAGAAAATAAAAAAGGCGGGGAAATTTGAAGCCCTTCCGCAAACGCTGAAAGAACCTGCCCTTCTTAGGCTTAGGTACAAGGACGCATCACTCAAGGAAATAGGGAATATGCTGGGGCTTACAAAATCGGGGGTAAACCACAGGTTTCGTAAAATTATTGAAATTTCGGAGAAATTATAGGAGAAAAAATGGTGAATTTTGTTCATCTTCACGTTCACAGTGAATACAGTCTTTTGGACGGCGCCTGCCGCATATCAAAGCTTGCAAAAAGGGCTAAGGATATGGGGCAGAGTGCGCTTGCCATAACCGACCACGGGGTGATGTACGGCGTGGTGGATTTTTATGATGAGGCGGTTAAAAACGGCATAAAACCCATAATAGGGTGCGAGGTTTATACCGCATCAGGCTCAAGGTTTGACAAGAGTGCAGGGAGGTATTCCGAGGCTAATCATCTCGTGCTTTTGGCGAAGGACAACGAGGGATATAAAAACCTTATGAACATTGTGTCAATAGGGTTTACAGAGGGTTTTTACTACAAGCCGAGGGTGGATATGGAGGTGTTGCGTGAAAACAGCGGTGGGCTTGTGTGTCTATCTGCCTGCCTTGCGGGGGAAATACCCCGTGCGCTGCTTCGGGGAGAGCGTGAGGAGGCGGCAAGACTTGCGAACGAGCTTTTGGAGAT
>CAZNYY010000096.1:0-7576 GCA_964577335.1 uncultured Oscillospiraceae bacterium
TTTCGTGCTTTTGACGTGAGGGTTAAGTGAGTTGTATAACGAAGATATAAAAAGAGCATTTAATCCGACTGGCGAAAAGCTGGTGCTATAGTTAGACATCATGAGAGGGGACTTTGATTAGCCCCTCATTATGGCGACTCGTTATATTCTTCCAAAGCTGATTTGAAGTCATAAACACCGTCTCCTTTTAATTAATTTAGCAACACACGCCTTGGATAAGGACGAGAACACAAAAAGTGTCGCACTTAAAAGGGGGAATAAGGGGTAAAACTTATGTTGCATAACCTCAAAATCCTCGTGTATTTTAAAATATAAAAACGCCGTAAACCTTGAAAACAAAGGGTTTACGGCGTTTTTATATCTGGTGACCACGCCTTTCCAAAGGCGAACTCGTTAGTCTTAATGATACCTTTGTAGCACTTCTGTATTTCTAACCGCATTATGAATAGTGCAAACATACCCTCGCTATTCTTTGTGCTATGCGTTTATCACCGTTCCGCAATACTCACATTCTGAAGCCCTGCCAACCGCGACAACATTGTTTGCACCGCAACCGGAGCAGCGAGTAGCTATCGTCTGTGGAGCGAATTGTTCGACAACTGCTGTTTGAGTGTATGCCACAGGCGCGGGTTCGTGTTGCTTTAAAATAATTTCACGGTTACCTTGATGTATATAAGCGTCCTTTAAGTAGCCAATATTTATCATGTTCTGCAAATCTTTTGCTACAACATCATACGATAAACTAACAGCGGAAGCAACATGATCTATGCTTTTAACATTTTGATTTACAACTATATCTATATATTTTTTATATCTAACTGCTTGTTTTTTTGTTTTAGATCCTTTTCGTAACAGTAATATTCCACCTGCCAATGGAATAAATACCATAATAACTAAAAATGTACCTGCTGGTGTGAAAGAAGATGGGTCTGAAACAAACACAATGAACATTAATGTTGCCCAAGCAGTTAATATCCAACCTATCGCAGATAAGCCCGTAGTTTTACCACTCATTAACACCGATTTGTCGGTTGTAAATTTTTTGATTACCAAAAATAAACCTACAGGCCAAAAGATAATTAGCCAAAAGATAACCCAACCCCAACTTGTATCTTTCTTTTCCATTCTTAAAATCCCCCTCTTTTTGGTTTATTATATTCTCCGTTTTGCAAATTTTCACACGTCTTTGCATTATTATCGTGTATGCGTCCCGATACAGTAATAATAATTACTGCAATAATAAAAAACAGAGCATGGATTGAGATTTGAAGAAGTATAAAACTATTTAACTTGTCTGTGAATGATTTGGTAAATAAGACACTAATAATAATCGCAATTTCATAAATCCAAACTGCGCTGCTCAATCCCGCTGTATAAAACACACCGTCTTTATTTCTCGTTGGCGCAACAAGCGTAACCACTGTAAGCAAGGAAACCACAAGAGAGAATAATAACGAACCAAACGCCCAAAAATGGATGGTTATTTTTTCAATATCCAATAGGAAAAAACCCGCGACAGCAACTAAAATTCCAATAACAAAGACACTGATTGTAGTTAAAATACCTCTATTCATTATTGTCATCACCTGCTTTCTTGCCACATTCGGGGCAGAATTTTAAGTTGTCCCTCAATTCACTGCCACAGGAGGAACATTTTTTTATTAAAGGATTGGCGCAATGAGGACAAAATTTTTGTTTATCCTCAACTGCTTCGCCGCATTTCGGACAGGCTTTTACCATACTGTTTCCGCATTGACCGCAAAACTTTAAGCCCGCATTATTATTTTCTCCGCATTTCGGACAAATGTTTTGATTATTCGCAGAAACATGGACATCTTTACCACAGAACGGACAGAAATTATATTCCATACCGATTTGCTTACGGCAATGAGGGCATTCTTTATTTTGAGTTGTATTTATGTTTTTCCCCATATCGCCAAATGCTCCACCAATATTGCCCCCCAAACCAAACCCCATTCCAAGACCTAACCCGGCTCCCATGATAGGAGCCGAGCCGGAGCCTTGATTTGTAGCCGCACCTTCCAATGTATCAAAAGAGCGTTCTTGTGTATAGGAGTATCCAATAATATCCATCTCCGCTTTCTTTGCAAGAGCCTCTTTTAGTTTGACAACGGCAGTATCATCTTCCGGGACACTTATATCATTTACGTAGAAATTAACTAACTCAATTCCATAATCAGAAAAGGTCGGTAAAACACTCTCTTTTAAGGATTCTGACATTTCACTGATATATGCGTTTATTTCTAACACAGATATTTTTTTCTTAATAAGATATTCGGATATGTTATCTTTAACTTTTGTTAAGTAAGCACCCCTAAAATATTTTATAATCTCACCGGACGCGAAAGTGGGCAATGTTCCTACAAGTTTTGTCAAAAACATTTTGGAGTCTGAAATTTTTATACCAAACTGTCCAAACGCCCTAAGCGGTACAAATACATTGTATTTCGGGTCTTGTAACTGAATAGGCGTTGGCGTTCCCCATTTGATATCAAGGGAATTGACTTTGTTTATATACCAAACCTCCGCCGTAAATGGGGAGCGCCCCCCAAAGGGCAAATTTACAATCTTGTTCAAAATGGGGATATTTGCCGTTTCTAGCGTGTGGCGACCAGGCCCAAACCAATCTAACACTTGTCCACCCTTGTACAACACAGCTTCTTGGGATTCGTTTACAATTAACTGTGTCCAAGTCCCAAGCTCTGTATTAGGAAATTTCCATGCAAAAACATCAGGAGAACCATCATATTTTACCACTTCAACAATTGCCATTATCGCACCACCTCTATATTCTATATATTAAATAGTATGCTTATTATGTATATAATATTTAATTTTCTACTACATTTTAACACTAATTTCCTGGAAATGCAACATATTTTGCAGCCAATTATTCTGAAACAGAGTTCACGGGAGAAAGGAATCCAAAAAAGCTATATGTTTTTATGCTTCCAACATATAAAATGCACTTCAAGTTGCTTGGACTTAAAGTGCATTTCAGACTATCGACAAAGTCCGTCTTTTGGCGGACTTTGTTATATAAACCTCTATAAACTTCCTTGCAAATATGGTATAATATATATAAACAAAATTACTGTTTACAAGGAGTTTTTCATAAATTGCGGAGTATGAAAACAAACCTACTGAGCGACAATCGGTTTTATTTACTGATTATATCAAGGAGTGGCTAAAACGCAAAGAAAGCCAAGTTGACATTATTACACGGGAAGGATATCGGCAGTATGCAGAAAAACATATTATCCCATACTTTAAACCTAAAAAGTTGAATATACAACATATTACAATCAAACACGTAGAGTACTATTATACTTACAAGTCTAAAAGCGGACGGCTTGACGGTAAAAAAGGCGGATTATCTTATAGGAGCATTAAGCTAGATAGCATTGTGATTAATTTGGTGCTTAAAGATGCTTTATATCACAATGTGATTGATACCAATCCTGCCGAAAGGGCTAAAATGTCTTTGATTGTTCCTTCGTTATAACCTGCAATGTCGCCCGCATAAGAAGAGCCTGAAACAATTCCCGTATTATAGCAGTTTGTTATTGTGCCAGAGTTGTAACCCGCAATGCCGCCTGCATTAGAACCCGAAACACTGCCTGCCACCATTCCTAAATTTTTAACAACCCCGCTGTTATAGACAAACAGCCCCACATAACCCGAACTTCTATTGATATTTAAGTCTGTAATGGTAAAACCATCGCCGTTATAGTTGCCTGCGAATGGGTTGGTATTCTCCCCAATGGGAAGCCAACCTTTCCCACCTTAATTATAATATATGGGAGGTGGTTTCTCAACTTACTTGTTTAAAGAACGGTATTGTGTAGGGGTTACACCTTCTGTTTCTTTAAAAATTCTTAGAAATGTTCTTGCATTTAAAAATCCAACAGATTCCGCAATCGTATTGATTTTAAGTTTTCCGTCTTGCATCAAGTATTCTTTTGCCATATCCATTCTTCGGGTATTGACATAGTTGTTAAGCTTTACCCCGCTGTGGTTTTTAAACAATCTCAATATATATGTCGGGGACAAATCAAATATTTTTCCTATCCAAGCGGAAGATAAATCGCTATTGGTAATATTTTCATCAATAAAAATTTTAACCTTTTGATATGTGTTATCCTCGCTTTCGCTTGTCGCTACATTATATTCAATACAAAGCCCCACAAAGTCTTTGAAAAACTTCTTTAATTCGTTTATATTGGAACAGTCCACGATTTTCCCCGTAAACTCAAGTATCTTACCTATTTGGTCGTCTTGGATACCATCCAAAGATTGTATAATAGTATTAATCAGATTATAGGTCAAACAATTGAGCTGCCATTCCTGTAAATACTTGCCGGCCACCTTCTGCTCCAGTAAATTATAAATTATTTTAAGTGCATCTTTACTGTTTCTGTTTTTAACTGTATACAGCAAAGCATTTTCGCCGGGGATACGGCAAATATCAAGAAATTGTGACTGCACATTGTTTTCAAACTCATCATATGCTATAAATTCATCAATCCCGTAATAAATGCCATGTTCAATTGCCGCAGTAGTTTCTTTGTATAATTTCGGTATATCTTCCACCATGTTAACCATCGTACTCATAACCGTTAGGAATACAAAATCAAAATTATTTTTAACAAGTTCCAAAGCATACGAAAACAATTTACGCATATCTTCTTTTATATCAACATTGTCAGGTGCATTCACAATATAATAAAGTGCCTCGTCCATTTCTATTTTAAGCAGATGGAGTGAATCATCCGCAATATTTTTAATTACGTCATCAATAAGAATATACATGGTATCATCCGGTTCACCCTGCCCCCTTGTGATGGCTGCCAGAGCGAAATTGCCATCGTGGAAGGAAATGTCGTATTTTTCAAACCCGACAACAATTTCGGAGAAGTCAAGTCGGCCCTTTACATAGTCGGTAAGGAAAGAGTTCCTTTGAATGCTTTTAAGCCTTTGGGCATCGTCCTCCAAATCAGCCTTCTCTTTTCTAATGGATGTAATTAAGTTTGAGAGAAGCAAATATTCATTTTCATGCTTTATACTCATATCGTCATTTTTCTTAAAGTCGTCAATTATTGATTTCAGACTTTTATAATTCCATCTTCCAAAATAGTAAAGCAACATGAGCATCAGTATTATAATGGCAAAGGTACTGAGTATATTTGTTTTTATAATGTTTTGCAGTCCCTTTGATACTTCGCTTGTGGGGGAGGCATATATATAGCGATATCTGTTTATCAATGAGGGTATATAGGAAACATTCATCTTCCTTCCGCCTAAATCCGCACTGCTAATTTCGAGTTCTTTTTCCAAGCTTAGCTCTTCCATTTCGGTGTTATCCGCCAACCCGTACTGAAACAATAATTTACCGTTGCCGGAAAGAACGGCGCATACATTACTTCTATTCGGATATGAGCTGACAACATCTTGAAAAATCACTTCTTTTTTCATAATAATATTTATGGTATAACTGTCATAATCGCCTACCGGCAACATAACCTCAACAGTTTCTCCATCTTCAAATATTTCCAGACCATCGCAGTTTTGCAACATGCTTTTCCATCCTTCATAGCTGTCCCCGAACCGCATTGTACCGTTTTGGTAAAAAAGCTCACTTTCATAAAACTTATCGGGTGATATAACATAGTCCAATTTAGGAAAATAAATATAAAGGCTGTGAACATATTTAGAGTTTTTAATTGCTGTATTGAGCGCACTTAAAACCGGTCTTAAAAAATTGTATATGGTTTGTGGGCTCATTTTGGTTTCGGTTGCCATATCCTGCATATCGGAATCTCTGTTCAAAAAATCTCTTATATACTCAACTTCGGTAAACGCACCGTCTACGGAATTTCTCATGTTCTGCAGTAAAGCGGTGTTATTATTTGCAAGTTCTGTACTAAAGGGTGGCGTTGATGATAGGGGCAAGGGAACAGCAAACAACTCCAATAACTCGGGGAACGGGGGAGGAAACGGTGGTGCAAATACAGGAGGAAATGGTGGTACAGGTGGTGGTTCGGTTATTCCTCCGGACACGGTAACGCTGGAGGAGCCGACAACTGCCGTAGGATTTCCCGATGTTGAGGGGCATTGGTCTGCCGAATATGCAAATGACCTCAAGGAAAAAAATATTGTGTTCGGTGATGACAAGGGCAATTTTAATCCCGAAAACAATGTGACAAGGGCAGAGTTTGTTGCTATGATTGTTCGTGCCCTAAAACTTGAACAGGCGGCATATACAAATACATTTGATGATGTTTCGGTGAACAGTTGGTATGCGGATATACTGCAAACGGCACTTGACAGCGGTCTTATTGCAACGGATACAATATTCAGACCAGATGACAACATAACAAGGCAGGAAATGGCTAAAGTTATAAGTATAGCTGCGCAAATATCATTGAAGTTAGAGAATGCCGAAATTTATTACTCAATGTTTAATGATGAAGTGCATGTAGCCGAATGGGCAAAAGAATATGTAGATTATGCATTCAGCATTGGGCTTATAAGCGGCATGGAGGACGGCAGTTTCAGACCTCAAAATAATGCAACCCGTGGTGAAGCGGCAGCGGTTATAAGTAGGCTGACGAAGTAGAGGATAACTGCATAATATATGAGATTTATTTAAACCCAAATCTATTCACACAAAAAGGAAAGCCGTATTCACAATGAGGCAACGGTGGAGAGTGCCCTCATGCTTGCAACGGCTTATACGGCGAAGCGGCGGCCTTAATGGTTAGCCGCTTTTCCATTCGCCGGTTTCACAGTATTGAAATCAAGCTCTTTGAATGCTTCCAGATTATTTGCAACAATTTTTTTTGCCACATTTTCTATTTGTTCATTACCGGAATCTTCTATACTTTCAAATTGGCTGTAGTCTAAAATGACATAGCGTGGAACATTGTTTTTTAATATAATAGCCGTACCTTTTTCATTAACAAGCCTTGCCACCTTGGAAAAGTTCTGATTAGCTTCTGAAATTGAAATCATATTATTTGTGTTGATTTGCATATTTAACACCTCCAAACTTATTATACACCTTTTTTAGGATAAATACAACCTATTTCTTGATTATTTTTTAAAGCAGGACGGTTATGCGTGAATCTCAAATGAATTTTATTCTTTTTCCTAATGATCGCTTCGTACTATATGATATAACAACCTCACAGAACAAGGCGAAATCAAAGATTTCTATGTTCTGTAGAACATAGAATCAAGATTTGCACACGTTTTACGACGTGCTGCGTACCCTTCGGGTACTATCGCTCAAAATATCTGCCCAGCCGCTGAACCCTTTATTGGAGGTTGTCACGACGGAAGCTGTTTCATACAACCCGGAGGCAAGGGAAAAGAATAGATTGGCTTCAATTTTTGAAATTGGAAGGTCGCCAACCTCATCAATGATGACAAGGTCACATTTGTTTATCCACCACACTCTCGCAGCGCTTTCGGGATATCTCCTTAGGCCTCCGCATCAAACGGTCACAGGGAGTTTTCGGATGTTTCGGCAGGGCATTGGGCGTATAAAAAC
>CAZNYY010000097.1:0-7570 GCA_964577335.1 uncultured Oscillospiraceae bacterium
GGATATAGGCAGCTATAACACGCTTGATGCGCAGCAGAAAACAGAGCTTGGGAAAATTCTTGCCGATGCGGATTTTTCTGCAGCAATGCCAAAACAAGTGTACAAGGACAGTAGAGTTTTGGCTGTGGTAAAAGCATCAAAAACATGGATTGCCGCAAAGGAAAATGTGATGCTTTATAAAGATGATATAGGTATTTCCATGACGGAGTACAACAAGTTGACGGATACCAAACAAAATGAAGTTTTTATTGCATTTTACAAGGGAATAAAGAATTTTAAAAAGATTTCGGACATAAAAAATGCCTTTGAACAGGCTGTGGCAGACGCGGGTAAAGCGCAAGAACCTTCAAGCCCGGGTGGGGCAACAAGCCCCGGCGGAAATTACGGAACCCCCGGAAGGGTGGAAGGCGGAAGTAATATTTTAGTGCCGCCTGCCGTCACACCTGACCCAACACCGCCCCCCGCTGACAAGTTTTCCGATTTAAGCGGTCATTTTTCTGAGGATTACGTTAAAAGCTTGGCGGATGCCGGCGTAATATCAGGGTATCCCGATGGCAGTTTTAAACCTGAAAACGCCGTAACAAGGGCGGAGTTTTCAAAAATGCTTGTTATGGCATTTGCCCTTGAAGGGGATGTTATAGACGGGTTTTCGGATGTTTTTGAAAACGACTGGTTTGCGCCCTATGTAGGCACTTTGGCGGGACTTGGCATTGCAAAGGGTGACAATGGAAATTTCAGACCGTCGGACAACATAAAAAGGCAGGATGCGGCTGTAATGGTAGCAAGAATTCTTGCAAAAGGTGCAGAGGAAAGACCTTTGAGTTTTGAGGATGCCGAAGCGGTTGATGAATATGCCGTAAGCTCGGTGGCATTTTTGGCAGGCGCAGAAATACTTCAGGGGGACGGAATTAACTTTTATCCTCAAAATAGTATCACAAGGGGAGAGGTCGCAGTTTTAATTTTTAAGTCAATGAGTTATCAAAGCACGGAGGGAGGAGAATAGTCAATATGAATAGAAAAGTAATTGCATTATTTATAATTTTTTCCCTTCTGCTGCCAGTATTTGTCGTAACGGCCGAAACTGAGGTGACAGCGGCCTCGGGTGAAGGGGCTTATCAACTTTTTGAGGTGATGGGAATAGCCCCTCCGCCGCTTGGGTATGATGACGAAATGACCAGGATTGACTTTTTGGTTATGCTGATGGAACTTTTCGGCGTTGCAACCGATACTATGTCGGAGGAGGCACTTTTGGCATATGCCCACTTAAAAGGGATTATTGCCGACCCTGAAAATTTTGACGGGATAAGAAGCATTACTTATCCCGAAGCCATGAAGATGAGCGTTGTAGCGTCGGGATATACGCTTGAAGCTGAGAACGCAGGGGGTTACCCCGCAGGCTATGTCTGGGTAGGAAGAAGCATGGATTTGACAAGGGGAACATCTTACGGTGGAAGTGATTACCTTATGTTTAATGACGCTCTCCTAATGCTTGAAGCCTTGGGGAACGTAAATATCCGTGTACAAACCGGTATTGGCTACCCCACTGCTTATACGGTGGAGGAAGGGGTTACCGCATTTTCCGCATATCATCAGGTTCATAGATTTCGAGGGAGAGTGAATAAAAATGAGTTTACCTCGATTTATGACGAGTCTGCAAGAACGGCAAAAGGGAAAATTGAAATAGGGGAAATTGTTTACAATTACAGTGGTGAGTACAATTTAGGAGAATCGGTTGAGGGATATGCCAAAACGGACGGCGGTGAGATGACGGTTTTAATGCTGCGCCCGTACAGGAGCAGCAGGATTGTTATCGAGAGTCGAGACATATTTGAGGCGAGCCGAAATCGTATCAGATATGAGGCAAACGGTAAGACGGCAGATGCGAGAATTCAAGACCCTGCTATGGTGATATATAACGGGAAGGCATTCCCCGGTTATACCGAGCAGGATTTTGAGATGGAGGAAGGTTCCCTTCTTCTGATTGACAATGACGGTGACAATGTGTATGATGCCGTACATATCATGGAAAGAAATCCTGTGTTTGTGGGAAAGACTGATGTTTTCGGAATGAAGATTTATGACAAAAACGGAAAAGAGCCGATTAATCTGGATAAAAGCGAAGTTGTTTACACTATTTTCAGTGGAAATGTCGAAGGGGCGATAGAACAGGTTAAAGAGCAGAGCGCAATGGATGTTTACACTTCAAAAGACGGGCAACTTACGGAAATTCATTTGAGCAGCTTTGGCAATGTTACAGGGGTTGTTACAGAAATCAACAAAAGTGAGAAAAAGCTTTCGATAGACGGGGAGGTATATCCCTATAACAGTTATTTTGAGGCATACTATTTGCAGGGCATTGCCCTCTCTCAAACTATTACGGCAGCACTTGACAACAGGGGCGCTCTTATGGCACTTGCAAGCAAAAAAGCCGATCTTGATTTTGGGTTATTGCTTGGCACTGCTCAGACTGAGGGCATAGACGGCACTTTGCAAATGAGAATTTACACAAACGGAGACGGTATTAAAATTTTCAACCTCTCAAAAAATATTAGGGTTGACAAAACGCCTAAATCCAAGGATGAAATTCTGAACATTTTTTCAGGGGTTGCGGTGGGGAATGAGCGTCTTATTCGTTACAGCGTAGATGCGAACAATGAAATAAGAGAAATTGTGACAGAAACACAGAACCCAAACCCCATAAGTGATGCTCAAGGCGAGGAAATGCTTGTGCAGTATACCTTTGAAGGGTATGCATCCTCCTCATTTGTTTATAGAAGCAATGGCAGGTATGGCAGTGTGTTTTACACAAATCCTTCGGATGCGGCGATTTTTCGTATTACAAACGACGACACTTTGAGTGACGATGAGAGATACACCATGGGGGCAAGCACCATCGCCTCGGGCACAACTCATTCTTTCTCAAGTGTCAGGGCGTACAATGTAAATGACTCTAAGAGCGCTCAGGCAGTGGTTTATACAAGTGCCGCCAGGGCAGCACTCAGCAATCAGGCGGCCTCCGGCGTGGTGGTGTCGGTTGTCGAAGCGGTGGTTGAGGACGGCGAGGTGGGTGTTAAAGTAACTCTGTGTGACAAAGGGTATTTCAGAGAGTATTATATTTCGGACGAATCGGTGCTTTCAAATGTCACAAAAGCATCCCCTACAGATGAATATCCTATTTTGCCGGGGGATTACATACGTTATTCGGCAAATTACAGGGGTTATATAACACAGCTTGAAAAGGATTTTGAATTTAAAACAAGAACGGTGAAATACACCGGCAGTCTTGATTCAGGCAGGTTTTATTTTGCGGGGCGTGCAAAAAATGTTAACGGGGCGTACCTTTCGTTATATGATGCCAAGGGCGGCGCTCCTTCGGGTGCGATAACTTTTGTCAGCATGGCGGCGAACTTTATGGTGTTTGATGCGAAAACTATAGATGTAACAAATCCCGTAGCACCAAGGGAACAACTTATAACGGGTGATGATGTGCCGGGTGAGGGCGACTATGTATTGGTGCATACTTATCAAACATACAGTCCGGTTATGGTTGTGTACAGAAATATAGAGTAGCATTTAAGCCAAAAACTTGCAATGCTTGCCCAGAAAAGAGGTTGTAACAGCAGAGAAATCCGCTGTTACAACCTCTTTGAAGTTTTTGCTCGTTATATATTTCAATACATTGACAAAATCAAAACCACAATATATAATGAACACCCTCGGCGTTTTCTTTGGGTATCTATTTGCGCCTGAAGAGCGGGGAACTTGACGAAAATGATTAACCAAGGATTTGATAAGCAGCGGATGGAAAGCGAGAGATTTAATCTATATGAAAATTACAATTGTAGGAATGGGCGCATTAGGGGTAATGTACGGCGACTTTTTAACCGGGAAGTTAGGAAAAGAGTGCGTTGAATTTGTCGCCGATGGAAAAAGAGTAAATAAATTTAAAGGGGAAGGTATATTCTGTAACGACCGAGCGTGTGATTTTTCCGTTGTGGACGAAAGAGAAACGGGGAAACCGGCGGATTTGCTTATATTTGCAGTGAAAGCTACGGGACTTTCGGAAGCAATTTGGACGGTTAGGAACAAAGTGAGCGACAATACAATTATTATGTCCCTATTAAACGGGATATCGAGCGAAGAAATTATAGGGAAAACTTATGGCAATGAAAAAATAGTTCACTCGGTTGTTCAGGGTATGGACGCAGTAAAAGAACAAAATAAAGTTACATATACCCAATTCGGGCATTTTTGTATGGGAATTGACGAAGAAAGCGAAGATAAAAGGCAAAAATTGCAGAAAGTGATTAATTTGTTTGACAAGGTAGAAATTCCCTATATATTGGAGGATGACATTATCCGCAGACTGTGGAGCAAGTTTATGCTGAATGTGGGGGTAAACCAAGCGGTTATGATATACGAGGGGACGTATGCAACAATCCAAAAGCCCGGAGCGGCACGGGATTTAATGAAAAATGCCATGAAAGAAGTAATCAAATTGGCTAAAAAAGAGAATATACAAGTAACAGGGGATGATTTTGACAGTTACATAAAACTTATTGATAATATGAACCCAAACGGAATGCCGTCTATGAGGCAAGACGGCTTGGCACGCAGGAAATCAGAGGTTGAATTGTTTGCGGGAACGGTAATTGCCTTGGCAGAAAAACACAAAGTTGATGTGCCGGTGAACAAAAAAATTTACGAAGCCATTACCAAAATGGAAAGAGAGTATTAGATAGTGCAGCAAAAAAGGCACTCCTTCTTGAACCCAAGAAGGAGTGCCTTTTTTGCTGAATTCTTAAATTTTATTTATTGTCAACATCATAAGCGTATTTCACAAGGTCAACAACCTTATTTGAATAGCCCCACTCGTTATCATACCACGAAATAAGTTTTACAAAGTTTTCGTTTAGCATGATACCTGCGTTTGCGTCAAAAATCGAAGCACGGGGGTCATGTATAAAGTCGGACGAAACAACCGCATCCTCAGTATAACCCAAAATACCCTCAAGCTCGTTTTCGGAAGCCTTTTTAATTGCGGCTTTGATATCTTCATAAGTTGCTGCCTTTTCAATACGGCAGGTCAAATCAACCACCGAAACGTCGGCTGTGGGAACCCTAAACGCCATACCGGTAAGTTTGCCGTTTAACTTAGGGATAACCTTGCCAACCGCTTTTGCGGCACCAGTTGAAGAAGGAATAATGTTAAATGCCGCACCACGACCGCCTCTCCAGTCCTTCTGCGAGGGACCGTCAACAGTTTTCTGTGTAGCTGTTGTTGCGTGAACAGTTGTCATAAGCCCTTCAACTATACCGAAGTTTTCATCAATTACCTTGGCAAGGGGAGCCAGGCAGTTGGTTGTGCATGAAGCGTTTGAAATAACGTTCATATCGCTTGTGTATTTATCGTTATTCACGCCCATAACAAACATGGGAGCATCCGCCGAAGGAGCGGTTATAATAACCTTTTTAGCGCCTGCATCAATATGTGCGGAAGCCTTATCAATTGTGGTGAACACGCCTGTTGACTCTACAATATACTCCGCGCCGCATTCCCTCCAGTTAATTTCGCCGGGGCTCATCTTGTCGTAAACATAAACTTCTTTGCCGTTTACTACCAGCTTGCCATCAGCAACCTCAATACTGCCTTTAAACTGACCGTGAACCGTGTCATAACGAAGCATATAAACCATGTAATCGACATCAATAAACGGGTCGATAATACCAACCACGTCAATTTTATTAGATTCTACAGCCGCACGAAATACCAGTCGGCCAATTCTTCCAAAACCGTTAATACCTACTTTTACAGACATATTAATACCTCCAAATATTATAATATAGTTTAAACCTTTTGGTCAAAACACCTTTATTTTTCAACTGTTATTGATTTTATAACGGGTTTTTCAGTGGGTGTTTCGCCTTGAACAGGGGTATTCGCCAACTTGTCCAAAACCTCATAACCCTCTGTCAGCTTTCCGAATGCCGCATAACTGCCGTCAAGAAAATCAGAATCCTCATGCACTATAAAAAACTGTGAACTTGCGCTGTTTGGATTCCCAGAGCGTGCCATCGAAATGACACCCCTTGTATGCGAGAGAGTGTTATCCACTCCGTTTTGGGTAAACTCGCCTTTAACCGTTTTATCGGAACCGCCCATTCCGGTACCCTCAGGGTCACCCCCTTGAATCATAAAGCCTTTTACAATCCTATGAAAAGTCAACCCGTCATAAAAACCGTTTTCTGCAAGGGCAACAAAGTTTTCAACCGTTTTCGGAGCTATATCAGGATAAAGCTCAAGTTTCATAACGGAGTTATCTTCCATCGTTATTGTTATCATAGTATCTTCTCCTTTCGCCGCTTTATCCTCCGCCTCATTCCCACAGCCGGCAGGACCGACGGCGAGTATTCCGCAAAGAATAAGCGTTAAAATTCTGTCAATGATTACCAAGCGCAAACACCCCCATTTTTATGTTACCATCATTATATTCCTATATTGGCAATTTTTCAAGTACTTTATTATAAATAGTGTTCGAAAAATTATTAATATCCAAATTCATCCCTTAAAAGCTGTACCGTCTGCTCGTCATCTTTAATAAAATAACCGTTTGAACCCGAAGGAGCCCCCGGCAACATAAAGGTTTTTATATTTTCACCGTCAACTTTTACCGCCGCTTTGCCGTATTTTGTTATGTCCGTCAATGAAAGGTTGCTGATTATTTTTTGTGAAACCTTATTATAAACCTCGGGCACTTTTGTAAGATAGGAAGGTTTTAGTTTCTGTGAAATAAGAGCTTGCAAAAACTGCTGTTGAACCTCTATCCTCTCAAGGTCCGCCATTGCATAATCATTTCTAAACCGAACAAGACCCTCCGCATTTTTTCCGTCCAGTACCTGAAGCCCTTTTTTTATGTCTATATGCAGGTTCTGTGCCGGGTCGTTATAATAATAATTTCTTTTAACATCAAACTCAACACCGCCGAGGGTGTCCACAATATCCCTAAACGAGGAAAGACCTACAATCGCATAATAATTTATGGGCAGCCCCGTAACATCGCTCACCGTTTCAATCAAAAACTCTTCTTTTTTAAGACCCGTATTCATTGCATACGCATACGCCGCATTAATTTTATATGTTGAGTTGCCAAGCTTTACCCGTGTATCACGCGGGACGGAGAGTATATTTATCTTATCGCTTTTGGTGTCAAGAGTTGCAACAAGAATAGTGTCGGTATTGTATCCCACATCATCCATACCCACAACCAAGATATTCACCCGACCGTCGCCCAAAAGTTTTTCAAGGGCACCCCCATGTTCGCCCTTGGCGAAGGGGGATGCTGCAAACCGTGCCGCAAATATGCCTGAGGCAATGGAAAGGCACACAAGGAAAGCAATGCCTACAATTTTAAAATATTTTTTAACATTCATTACAAAAACCCCATATCACAAAAAATATTATATGCAGTATAAAGACTTTAAAAAACAAAAAGCCGCAGTACAGCTGCAGCTTTTTTGGTGGAGGGAGATGGATTCGAACCATCGAAGTCGTTGACAACAGATTTACAGT
>CAZNYY010000098.1:0-5944 GCA_964577335.1 uncultured Oscillospiraceae bacterium
AAACATCGGGTCGAGTTCAATAGACTCTTCCTCGTTATGTAGAGCGAGAATTGCTTTGAGAAGTTCCTGCTCGTCTGTAAAAACTGACTTGTAATGTTGCATTTTAAGTTCCATTGCCTTTCTTCCCACAAATAATAATTCATTTTAAGTTCCATTGCCTTTTTGCCCACAAAACAAAAACAATAAATTCATCATACACCTTATCGTGGGCTGATAAGGCGTATAATGGTGTATAATGGGACTTATGGCGCATCGCCGTTTTGCTCTGCGGAGCGAAAATTTCGGCGGCGCAGTAAATTCCGCCGGAGGCTTAAGTTTGAATTTATTCAAACTTAAGCCTTACTGCGAGCGGGTAAGTCGTAAAATAGACTCCAACTCGTTTAAAGACAAGTTGCCAGGGGCATACAAATTTTGGTGCTGTATTCAATTATGATAAGACGATGGCTTGAATTCATCTAAGCCATTACCGCTTTATTTCCAGTGGTTTTGTCAACTTGACCACAAATGCGGTTGATACCAATACCACTGATGCAGTAACTGAAATCAAAATCTGCCCAATCAGAGTATGCATAAGTACTTCGTACCACGATTTATTAAGAGCGTACATAAGCGGGATGTTTCCAATAGTCAGCACTACCATAATGATAAACTCTTTTCTCGGCTCTGCCACAAGCAAGTCAAGTTCAGAATTAACAATACGAATATCAGAAAGCTTTGATACGATAGGAGGTAAGGTGTTTTTTAAATTTCGATCATATTGACATGCGGCCAGGGCATCGCACCATTCATGAAAAACTTCGTTTTCCACCTTTGCTTTCATTTCCTTTATTGCTTTTGATACATCATTGTCGATTAGTTTAAGTTTAAACAAAAATTCATTGAATACGTTTTGTACCGGAGAATTTAAATAGTCTACATTTTCGTATACAGCAGTTATTATATCCTCGTTACGCAGATATGCTGTTGTAACAATGGATAATGCCGTTTCAAGTTCAGCCGCCAAGTCTTTTTTAAAATAGGAGGCTGTAAGCTTAACATACCATAGGGGAAACATCATCATCCCAAAGGCAAGAACCGGAATTAAAAAAACATTCCCCATTATTCCCGCTATCAGCGCTCCAACCACAAAACATATCAAGCATGACAGAAAAACAAGAGGTAACTTTTCGTTTCTTCCCGTTAGGCGGAGTATTTCCTTAACCTCCAGAAGTTCTCTTTTTAAATAAAATTGTTTTTTCCTGTCGGTAGCTTCATTTATTCTCTCCCGAATGCTCTTTGGCTTCTCTGTTAATTTGCATAGTAGGCCTTCGGCAAACTCAATGGGCTTTATATTCAGCAATAAAAAAGCACCTGTGACCATGACAAAAAGTGCAATTAATGTTATTATTAACATTTTATACCCACACCCTTCATATGTTCTTCTAACATACTCTTTGGCATACCATTTTCTCGCAGCTGTTTTTGCAGACTGTCAGAAATATCATTCACCTTTTCGTGTTCCCCCAAAATTATAATTCTGTCATCCTCGTATCTGTTTTCATAAATATTATATTGGTATATGGTGCGAAACCTCCGCTCTCCATTAGGTAATATCTCACATTCCATGATTTCCATAACTTTTCTTTCCCTATCTTCAAGCTGCTTAGTAAATACAACAAGAGGAAATGCTTCGGTCACCAATGTTAGAAGGACTTCATCGGAAATGTCATGTTTCCGCTTGCATAAAGTAACCATGCGTCTATAAGTGGCCTCGCAACTATTTGCATGAATGGTAGTTAGTACCGTATGCCCTGTTCTGCTGGCTTCTGTTGCCGCATATGCTTCCGGTCCGCGCATTTCTCCGACACAAATTACATCGGGATTAAAGCGAAGAGTATAATCAAGTAAAATGTCTTGATCAATATTTTGCATTTCGTTTTCAGAGGGTCGGGTAAGTAAGTGGATTACGCTGTTTTGTGTTTTTCCGTTTCTTTTTCGGACAAGGGAGATTTCACGGCTTCCATTTTCGATGGTGAGTATTCTTTTATGGTCGGGAATAGTGTTTAAAAGCCAACCCGCAAAAGTTGTTTTACCTGAACCCGTAGCACCTGCCACGCAGGTGCTGACTCCATATCTCAGTGCTTGGCTTAAAAAGTTCATCATATCTTCAGTTGCCGTTTTTGTTCTCACAAAGTCTTCTTTTTTGAAGTTTTGGGGATTTACGATTCTGATAGAAGCGGCCACCCCTGCATCTTCATCCACAAGCGGAGTCTTTAGTGCAGATATCCTGATGTTTTTAGACAGGTGTCCTAAAGCGGCAGGCGTGGCATTGTCCAATACCATTCCCGAAACATGGAGCATGCGCCGAACTACGTTTATTGCATGCTGTGGAGAGTCAAAATGTTCGTCAATCTTACTCATACTTTTCCCTGATTTTTGAACTTCAACATCATCCCACGCATTAATATTAATTTCCTCATATCCTGTACCGTAAATATATTTTGTCAAAAATGAAAACTCGGCCATTTCGGTATACAGCCGATCAATCAGTTCACTATCCGAAAGCCCTTCCACACATATTCTCTTATCTGTTAGATACTTATCAATGTACAGCTTGATTTGCTCTCTTACTTCATCCTTGTTACCTTCAATGAGAAGGTCTGAATACTTTTTTGATATAAACTCCTGCACCTCTGACAGAACGCTGCCGAAGTCGCGGGCATCTCCTGTCGGAAAAAATAAATCATCAATAAATCCTTTTTCCGTCATATGTTAAACACCTCCTCACAGATGTTTTGTATTGTGCGGCGGAATTCTTTGGTTTCTTTCGTGTACGACAATTCTTTTAAGAGTTCCCCTGAAAGATACTGCATCTCAACTTCAGCACAGTTTGGCAATGTAAATGAAAGTCCTCCAAGAATTTGCTCTATATTTTCACCGGAATGTATACTCTTTAAATTGTTTGCAATTTTAAGGTGCATATCGGTTCTAAATTTTTTGTCTGCAAGCAACGTAAGCTGTGATGACAAATAGGATATAGACTTTAAATCACAGTTGATGATTCTTATAACGCAATCAGATTTCGCCAATGATACCGCGGAAAGAACATCCCCCGAAATATGACTGCTGCAATCAATTATAATAAAATCTGCAATCCCCCGAAGAATTTCAATAAGGCTTAAAACCTGCCTGTCTGTGTACCGAGGGTATGAATAGCAGTTCTCGCCCTTTAGCATTCCTATGATGCTAATATAAGGCTGCTTTTTGATGGTAATGCTATTTTGCAAAACCAAGTTTTCACTAAGCCGAGCGGCAGATAAAATACTGCCGAGGGATTTTTCCGTTTCCAGCTCTGAGGGGGGCAAAATCAGAGGAAGTGGAGGAGCATCCGTATCGCAAAGTATCAGCACCACATTTTTTTTGAGGGATGATAAGTACTTAGCTATTTTTGTGCTGACAGTAGTTTTACCACAGGACGGGCTTCCCCAAACCGCAAGTACCTGATTCTCAACCCTGCTCATCACCGACCGCCTCACTTTCATTTAATTCATCCTGTGCAATCAGAAACTTCTCTGCATTTTCTCTTGTTCCACGATATACAAGAGTGAGGTGCAAAACGCCCTCCGACTCAATCTCCGCAAGTAACTTACATTGTTTTTCACTTGCCAGCAATGTAACAGTAGCAGGAAGCTCTTTGTCTGCCTTTTCATCAACACTAGCCATATGTTCAGTATCCGTCCCGCTTTTGCTCGTTGCCGCAATTACCTCCACATATTGAAGTTCTTCAGGTATAACGGCAATTCCCATTTTTCTGTAATTTGGAGTAACAACAGATACAACGTCCCCGGACTTCAGCTTTCCTGATACACCATTTGCTAATCCCTTAATGCTAACCGAGATGGCTCTTTTATTGCCGTCTAAACTGTTTAAGTAGGCATTTTCCACATATGGTGTGTCGGATATTTTCTGTGTTAGCACCGTATCACCTTTAGTCATATCCATAGTCGCATATTTACCAATGACATCATCAGAATTTTCATATATGTTGCTCGGCTGATTGACACTGGACATGCTTATTTCTGAAATCATGTTTTTTGAAATCTGTTCACCGGTTTTTATATCCATAGTGGCACGAACCACCTTAATATTTTGTGTGTTCGTCCTGTTTATGATAGGGGACAGTACAAAACATATAAACAGGGACAAAACAATGCAGGTGATACCCAGCACCGTTCTGTTTTTAAAGATTTTTAATATTTTCACTGTTGCAGCACCTCCATAATAATCGTAATGATATATGCTGTGGTAAGAAACGGTATTAAAGGTATTGCGAAATGACAATGCCCTTGCGTTATCTTTTTCATAATCACAAATAATCCAAGGATGATAAGAAGAGCAAATAAACATTTCAGCATAGTGATATACCCTAATGCAAACCCCATAGCGGCAATCATTTTTATATCGCCGCCGCCCATACATTCTTCTCCTGTCAAAACTGCGGCAATGAAAAAAGGTGTTGCTATAACAACACCTAATATGTTCGCCGGATTAAAGTTTATAAAACCTGTCAATGCTACCGCCACACATATGTTATTTGGTATGAGGCGGGTATTAATGTCTGATTTGCTTGCTATAAGAAGCAGAAGAAGAATGATGAGCTGCCGGGTTAGTCCGAGTAGTTAAACATTTCCTCTATTCTCTCACGCAAAGTAGGCAAAATGGTATCGCCAAATAATGCATATAAACCTGCAAGCACAAGTGCACCAATGACTACTGCCATCAAGACTTTGACTGCTGTGTCCACGAAACCTTCTCCGGATTTGGAACGTAGCACATTTTTTATATTCTGCCTATAAAGCATCAATCTTGTGCATAGCATATACCCCTTAGTTTTCACTTACTTCATCCTCCTTTGCTGCTTCGTAAGCCATCAGTACGGTTTCAGTTATTTCCTGCCGCATCTCCTTAGTGATGGGAAAGCACACATCTTTGAATTCTCCGCTTTTTTTGCGAATTCTCGGCATCCCCAAATATAGTCCATGCTTAGATTCCATTACCTTAACTCCGGTTATCAGGAATGCACCATCAAAACTGACCGTTGCAAAGGCCTTTACTTTCTCTTGATTTACTATCTTTGTGATTTTAACATTTAAGTTCATTTAACTACCTCCGAATTATAATGTAAATATATGAATTTCTTGTTCTTCCTGCTCAGACTGTACGGGTTCTTCCGAGTATGACTCTGATTGCAATTTCGTATCATATTCCACATTGCCCAAGTCATCAGCTTTTTGATTTTCTTGTAATATCTCCTGTTTTTGATCTGCAAACATGATTTCTTTAAAACCAACGGAATCCACATAGTAGAAGCTACTATCCTCGCTGTCATAAAGTTCAATTACATCGGACATGGAAAGTGAATGCCCATTGTAGCCGTGGGGACGAGATATATTAAATTTTTCATAAATCTTGTGCAAATCATTTGTATCAATATCTCCGTCAAAAACTACTATATAATTTTCAAAATTCGGTTTCCCGAAACCACGCATTATAAGTTCATCATAGCTTATAAATTTCATTCGAACATCCACATCTGCTTTGAGTTGATGAATACGACAGGTTTTCAGACCAATAGCATCTGCGGACGAATTGTTAATCAGTGCATCAAAAACACCTTCTTTCCAACTTATATTAAAGCGATTTTCCTTTGTCAAAAAATCAATTAACATTTCCTGATTAAACATTGGATCAACTATTGCTTGTTCGTCCTTTATGTATCCTGCCTTATTACCATAATAAAATATGATATTTTCATCATTGATCATAATCTTTTTCACTGGTGTACACCCCCTTTAAATAATCAGTGTAAAGAGATATCCATAATAAAGCAAAGGCACAAACGGGATTTCTCTCGCCTTTCTTCGCCAAATGGCATACAATATTATTCCTATTGCACTACCAAAGA
>CAZNYY010000098.1:5954-7478 GCA_964577335.1 uncultured Oscillospiraceae bacterium
CATACACTTTAGCAGTCCTTCCCATCCTGCACACAAAAATACCAATATAAGATTGTCGTAATCACCGTACCCTAAATGTTTTTCTTGGTCTATATAAGCAATTAAAACCGAAATGCCAACTACCATTGCAAGTATCAACAAATATGTACCTGCAGCTTCATATTCTCTTGCTTCGATTTTGTCATATAGGTTTATAATAACAACGCAGAATATGACAATATCAGTTATAAGTGTATTCACCATACCTTCGGCAAAGTCAGAAGTAGCGCCTATTCCTAATCCGATAACTGCAAGGTACATTACAAAAATATTTAAGGTTGAACTGTGAGGAATAAGGTATCCTATAGTGCCAAATCCGACAGCGAAGATAACTTCAGCGTAAATGTGTGAAGGCGGTATCTTGCCCTTGCATTTTCTGCACCTTCCTAACAAAATACAGTAACTAAGAATTGGAATTAAATCGTACCACGCAAGACGGTAACTGCAACTGTCACATGCAGAACGCCCTGCAAACAAATTTTTCTCATCCTTAATTCGAAGGATTATTACATTAAAAAAGCTGCCCAAGCATAAGCCTAGCAGCATGTTTATTATTATCGCCATATTCATCTCTCCTAAAAGGTGATAGACGTTACTCCGTTTACAGAAGGTGCTTCTATGATCTTCACCACTACATATATAATTTTATCGCCAACATAAAATGTTTTATTGTACGTTCCCACTGTGAGCAGTTCTGGGTTGTAGCAGTACCATTGAAAATTCTGCCCATTGGTATAAAAACGAATATATGTACTGCCAAATCCATAATCGTAGCTGTTATAATAATCAAGTACTGTTCCCGAATTATGAATACCGCTCACATATCCTGCCTTTTTGATTATGATAATATCATTTAACCGAATTGTGTTGACCTGCTGTCTTAAACCGACATCCAGCTTTCCGCTGTCAATCACGTTGCTTCGTATATTATACCCAAGTGGCAGGTCATCTTGCGCAAAGTCAATAGTAGGTTGAACAGGTTCTGTATCTGTTGTGTTAGGCGGAATGATATTTTTTGTGCCGATACTCCCACCACCACCTATGATCTCGCCTGCGGGATTTTCCTCAAGCACTGCAGTACGATAATACTCTCTCATAAATGAGTTCCCAACCACGTCCACGCACAACAGAAACTTAGAATTATTAATCGGAATAGTAAGGAGCGGGAGCGTATTAAGGGAACTTGAAAATGCTGCAGAGTGTCCTGTTGCTCCATCTGCCCTCAATCGGCCGTCGGAATCATAAGTACGATACCAAACTTCGTACAGTGAGCCACCCATACCTCTCCAGTAAGCCTCTACCTTTCTACCATCGGGAAAAACAGAGCCTTTTGAAGGTATTATTGAGGTAGATGCTGTCGATACATTGGTGGGGAAATTGTCTACATACATGGTATATCCGTTTGCTGTCGTTACGTCCGCCAGCAATGGTAATTCCCTTGAGGCTGTATGATATGTGACATTTCCATCGCTAAAGAGATAAGGG